>NZ_JBSFET010000009.1:0-165381 GCF_053594575.1 Streptomyces sp. NPDC001880 | reverse complement strand
TAGCGGCGGCCGCGACGGGGGTCAATGATGTGACGTACTACCCCAATACGGAGCAATGTCCGAAATGATCCGCTCTGGGTTGGTTATGCATCGTTTGGACGGGGTCTGTATCTACTACCCGCCGTAGGATGTGACGTGGCTCCTATGGGTGGCATCACATCCACGAGGCCAATTCGGCCCCCTTTCGAGGCCTTGTGCGAGGTCGCAGCCGGGGGTGCGTGCGGCGATTCGTGAGCCGGAACCTGTGTACAGAGCACCGGAGGCCTCCTCTTGTCGGTGCTAGCAGACGCGCGCTAGCGTGTTGATGTGCCCAAGACTCAGCTGAACGTGAGAGTGGACGAGTCCACCGCCGAGGCCGCGCGGCAGCGCGCGCTGCAAAAGGGGATGAGCGTGAATCGCTACATAGAGGAGCTCGTGCGGCAGGATGCGGGCGAGGTCGGACACACCTTCGTCGAGGCCGCGGCCGACTTCATGAAGCAGTACGAGTCGGTGTTCGCCGAAGAGTTCGGCCCGGAGCGCAAAGGCACGCGTTGAACCTGCAGATCGACCTTTCCTGGCTGCTCATGGTTGCCGAGCACAAGACCCCCGGTGATCCGCAGGTCGTCGACTGGGGCGCGCTCGTGGCCGCGGTGGCCCGTCATGAAGCCGAGATCTTCGGCAGCCCCGTCTACAGCGACCCCCACTCCCGGGCCGCTGCCCTCCTGCAGTTGCTGCTCCACATTCCCGCGCTCGAACACTCCAACGCGATGTTCTCCTCGGCCGTCGCGTACGGATACCTCGTCGCCTCCGGCCTCAAGGTCGTCACCTCGCCCGAGCAGGTGCGCGACCTCGCCAGGCTGGTGAAGGAGGGCAAGGCGGACGTCCGGGCCATCGCCGACGAACTCCGCCAGTGGAGCCTGTGACGGCCCCGGCGCGCGACAGCGGTCCGATGCCTCAGTCCAGCACGGCCGGGCGGCGCGCCACCCCCAGCACGCAGGCCGAGGTGGGCAGCCGCACTCCCCACTCCGGCATCCGTACCCTGCGGTAGGTCTCCACCACGAATCCGGCCCGCTCGATGGCGGTCAGGGTGTCGCGCGAGGTATGGCACCCGCCTGTCACCAGCGGCCAGACCGTTCGGTCCAGCGCCCGCTGCGTCACCGCCATGGCCCGGTCGTCGGCCCGTACATGCTCGAAGAAGCGCAGCTCACCGCCGGGCCGCAGCACCCGCACGAGCTCCGCGAGCGAACGCTCCACATTCCGTACGGTGCACAGCACCAGCGAGGCGACGGCTCCGTCGAACGCCTCGCTCTTCACCGGCAGCGCCTCCGCCGCGCCCGGCACCACATCCACCGGGATTCCCGCCCGCAGCGCCGACCGCACCGCCAACTGCCGCAGGCTGCGCTCGGGTTCGATGGCCACCACCTCCGACACCGCAGGCGGGTAGTGCGCGAAATTCAGGCCGTTGCCGGCACCGATCTCGATGACCCGGCCGGACAGGCCGGCCAGCAGCTCCGAGCGCACCGCGCCCAGTCCCGCCTTGGTCTCCGCGGCCACGCTCAGCCGGGCGTAGAACCGGGCGAAGACGGGGTGGTGCACGGCATCCTCGGGGATTCTCGTGCTCCGCAGACGCATGACAGACCTCCTCGACCGGGCACTCGGGCAGAAAGCACGCTACTTGGATTCTCCCCCGTCCTGAGCGGCTCAGACGCTCAGTCGGCCGGCCGATTCCCGCCCAGCTGCGCCGCGAGCCAACTCCGGGAACGCGCACGGAAGTCGGCGGGCTCCAAGGCCCCCGCACCGGCCGGTACCGCCCCCAGCAGTGGGGCGCCCGCCACCACGGGCAGGTCCGCCAGATTGCAGCGTGCCGCGAGGTCCGGTTCGGCGGGCATGCTGCCCACCACCACACCGAGGCACTCCAGTCCCCGGTTACGCAGCGCCTCCGAGGTCAGCGCGGTGGTGTTGAGCGTGCCCAGACCGGCGGGCGTCACCACCAGCACCGGGGCGGCCAGCAGCCGGGCGGCGTCGGCAAGGGTCGAGCCCTCGTCGTCGAACCGTACGAGCAGCCCGCCCGCACCCTCGACCAGCACCAGATCGTGCTCGGTCGCCAGCTTCTGGGCCGCATCGGCGATCTCGTACGGCCGTACCGGCGGGAGACCGGCCCTGCGGGCCGCGGTGGCGGGTGCCAACGGATCGGGGAACCGGGCCAGTTCGACCGCGGTGACATGGCCACCCGCCAGCCGGGCCGCCTCGGCCGCGTCCCCGGGCTCGCCGGGGGCCAGCCCCGTCTGCGCGGGCTTCAGCACCGCGACACGGCGGTCCGGGCACGCCGCCGCCACCGCCGCCGTCACGACCGTCTTGCCGATCTCCGTGCCCGTCCCCGTCACTACCAGAACCGTCATCTCATCCCTCTCGCGCAGCCGCGCACACGGCGCGGCAGATCCGTGCCACGTCCTCGTCACCCGTCACATAGGGCGGCATCGTGTAGACGAGATCGCGGAACGGCCGCAGCCACACCCCTTCCCGTACCGCGGCCCGGGTCGCGGCCGCCATGTCCACCTCGTGACCGAGCTGTACGACGCCGATCGCACCCAGCACCCGGACATCCCGCACCCCGGGCAGCTCCGACGCCGGGGCGAGCCCCTCCCGCAGTCCGGTGCCGATCCGCTTCACCTCCCGCTCCCAGTCCTGGCCGAGCAGCAGATCGACGGAGGCGCTCGCCACCGCGGCGGCGAGCGGATTGCCCATGAACGTCGGCCCGTGCGCGAGCACCGGCACATCGCCGCGCGAGATGCCCTCCGCCACCCGGGAGGTGCACAGCGTCGCCGCCAACGTCAGATAGCCGCCGGTCAGCGCCTTGCCCACGCACATGACATCGGGCGAGACCCCCGCGTGCCCGGCGGCAAACAGCTTCCCTGTACGACCGAAACCCGTGGCGATCTCGTCGAACACCAGCAGCACATCGTGCTCGTCGCACGCTTCGCGCAGCACCCGCAGATACGCGGGCGAGTGGAACCGCATCCCGCCCGCGCCCTGCACCACCGGCTCCACGATCACCGCGGCCAGCCGGTCGGCATGCTCCGCGATCAGTTCCCGCAGGTGCCGGACGTACGCGGCATCCGGGTCGGCGTCGAATCCGGCCGGGGGCTCGTCCGCGAAGACCTGGCGGGGCAGGACACCCGACCAGAGCTCGTGCATGCCGCCCTCGGGGTCGCACACCGACATCGGCTGCCAGGTGTCGCCGTGATAGCCGCCGCGCCAGGTCAGCAGCCGCTGCTTCGCCGGACGCCCGGCCGAGCGCCAGTACTGCAGACACATCTTCACGGCCACCTCCACGGAGACCGACCCCGAGTCGCAGAGAAAGACATGCCGCAGCGGCTCGGGGGTGATCTCGACCAGCCGGGTGGCCAGCCGCACGGCGGGCTCATGGGTGAGCCCGCCGAACATCACATGGCTCATCCGGCCCAGCTGATCGCGGGCCGCCTTGTTGAGCACCGGATGGTTGTAGCCGTGCACCGCCGACCACCAGGACGACATCCCGTCGACCAATTCCAGCTGCCCGTCGGCCGGTTCCGCCAGCTTCAGCCGCACCCCGGACGCGGACTCCACGACCAGAGGCTCCTGACGCCCCGGCATCGGTCCGTACGGATGCCAGACGTGGGCCCGGTCCAGGGACCGCAGCTCGGCGGGGGAGAGGGCCTCAGGCATTGGGGGCAAGGTCCGTTCCCGCGCCGCGACGGCGGACCGCCACCAGATCCGTACGGGCGGCCGGGACCCCGGAGGCGGTCGCCTCCTCGGACGCCTCACAAGCCGTCGTCTCTCCGGCTACCCCGGGCGCGTCGCCACAGGGTGCGCACCCGTCGTCGTGCGAACCGCAGCCGCCACCTTCCTGGGCACGGTGCGCAGGCAGCGTCGTCGTCCCCGCTCCCTCCACCTCGAAACCGGCGTCCGCGATCATGTCCAGATCCGCCTGCCCCGCCTGTCCCTCACTGGTCAGGTAGTCGCCCAGGAAGATCGAGTTGACCAGGTGCAGGGCCAGCGGCTGCATCGAGCGCAGATGCACCTCACGCCCGCCCGCGAGCCGCACCTCCACATCCGGGCAGACGAATCGGACCATCGCCAGAATGCGCAGACAGCGCTGCGGGGTGAGGTTCCACTCCTTGGCCAGCGGGGTTCCCTCGAACGGGATGAGGAAGTTCACCGGCACCGAGTCCGGGTCCAGTTCGCGCAGCGAGAAGACGACATCGACCAGGTCGGCGTCGCTCTCACCCATTCCGGCGATCAGCCCGGAACACGCCGAGAGCCCGGCGGCCTGCGCCTGGTGCACGGTCTCCACCCGGTCCGCATAGGTGTGGGTGGTGGTGATGTCCCCGTACGTCCCCTCGGACGTGTTGAGGTTGTGGTTGTACGCGTCGGCGCCCGCCGAGCGCAGCCGGTCGGCCTGCCCGTCGGAGAGCAGACCGAGGCAGGCACACACCTCGACGCCCTCGTTCTGTTCCTTGATCGCCTCGATGGTCTCCGACACCCGGTCGACGTCACGGTCCGTCGGACCGCGCCCGCTCGCCACCAGACAGACCCGCTTGGCTCCGCCCGCCACCCCGGCGGCCGCGGCCTTCGACGCCTCGTCCGGTTTCAGCCAGGTGTACTTGAGGATCCCGGCCTTGGAGCCGAGCCGCTGCGAGCAGTACGAGCAGTCCTCGGGGCAGAGACCGGACTTGAGATTGACCAGATAGTTGAGTTTCACGCGCCGGCCGAACCACTGACGGCGCACCTTTCCGGCCGCCGCCACCACTTCGAGCAGATCGTCGTCGGAGGTCGCCAGTACGGCGAGGGCTTCTTCGCGGGTCGGCAGCTCGCGCCGCAGTCCCTTGTCCACCAGCGTGTTCAGGAGGTCCATGGCGAAGATCCTGGCCTACGGCACGGCCCGCAGCCAAGGAGGAACCGGACAACAGGGCCCGGCGAGGGTGTGTGTATTGCCACACCATGACCTGCTGCGCTCACGGTTAGGGTCTGTGAGCTGCCTACAAAAGGGACCGCTCATGTCCTTGGACCCGTTCGACTGGATCGACGAGGAGGCGCGCCGCCGCGCCGACGCCGGACTCGTCCGTACTCTGCGCCCCCGGCCCGCCGCACCCGGACTTCTGGACCTCGCGAGCAACGACTATCTGGGGCTGACCCGGCACCCCGACATCACCGCCGCCGCGGCCGAGGCCGCGCGCGACTGGGGCGCCGGGGCGACCGGATCGCGACTTGTCACCGGCTCCACCGCCCTGCATGCCGAACTCGAGAACGAGCTGGCCGAATTCTGTGGTTTCGAAGCGGCACTGGTGCTGTCGTCCGGCTACGCGGCCAACCTCGCGGCGGTCACGGCGCTCTCCGGCCATGGCTCGCTGATCGTCTCCGACGCGGGCAACCACGCCTCGATCGTGGACGGTTGCCGGCTCTCGCGCGCCGCGACCGCCGTCGTCCCGCACGCCGATCCCGACGCCGTACGCAAGGCTCTGCGGTCGCACGAGGGGCGGACGCTGGCCGTCACCGACTCGGTCTTCTCGGTCGACGGCGACGCGGCGCCACTGCCCCGGCTGGCCGAGGTCTGCCGTACGGAGGGCGCCGCGCTGCTCGTCGACGACGCGCACGGCCTGGGCGTGCTGGGGGAGGGCGGCCGGGGCGCACTCGCCGCCGCCGGTCTGTCGGGCGGCGGAGGAATCGTCACCACCCTCACCCTCTCCAAGTCCCTGGGCAGCCAGGGCGGAGCGGTCCTGGGACCGGCCCGGGTCATCGAGCACCTCGTCAACACGGCCCGTACGTTCATCTTCGACACCGGTCTGGCGCCGGCCGCGGCAGGCGCCGCACTGGCGAGCCTGCGGCTGCTGCGCCGCGAACCGGAGCGGGCCGGCCGGGCCCGCGCGGTCGCCGCCGCGCTGTACGAGCGGCTGACCGCGGCCGGTCTGACCGCCGTGCGGCCCGACGCGGCCGTGGTCTCGGTGCGTGCCCCCTCGGCGGACGCCGCGGTGCGCTGGGCGGCCGACTGCCGCACGGCCGGAATCGCGGTCGGGTGCTTCCGGCCCCCGTCGGTGCCCGACGGGGTGTCCCGCCTGAGGCTGACGGCGCGGGCCGATCTGACCGAGGAACAGATCGCCACCGCCGTGTCGGTCGTGCGGCGGGCCGCTCCCGTCAGCTGACCGGAACCCGGTGCAGACCGGCGACGAAAGAGGTCCAGGCTGCCGCGGAGAACCACAGCGGCGGCCTGGACACATCCTTGGAGTCCCGAACCGCCAGCCGCCCGTCACCGAACGGTGCAGCCTCCACACAGTTGTTCATGCCCGTGCTGCGGCTGCTGCGCCGCCACCGTAAGCCGTGCTGTGCGAGGCAATCCGACATGAGGCCTCCCTCGGGCGCTCCGGGTTCACCGACCGCCGCGGTCGATCGCGGCGATGAGGTCCAACGAGTGCTCCGGCGACAGCGCGTGAGCCTGCATCGTGCGGAAGGCCGAGCTGTACGCCTCAAGGTCTTCTTTCCGCTCCAGATAGAGGCTACTCGTCAAATGGTCGAGAACGACCACGTCCAGATCAGAAGTGCTCGGAAATGAGAAGATAACGAAAGGCCCGGTGAGGCCGGCATAGCCGCCCATCGAGAACGGCAGCAACTGGAGCTGCACATGGGGAAGTTGAGCAACCCGGGTCAGATGGCGAAGCTGCTCCCGCATCACCCGGCATCCCCCGACCTCGCGCCGCAGCACCGCCTCGTCCAGCACTGCACTCAGCCGCAGCGGCGGATCGGTGCGCAGCACCCCCTGCCGGGCCAGCCGCACCTCCACCAGCGAGTCCAGCTGGCCCGCGGGCAGTCCGTCCAGTGATGCCCGGGTCACCGCACGCGCGTAGTCGGCCGTCTGCAGCAGCCCCGGTACCACCGAGGTCTCCAGCGTGCGCGCGGTCCGCGCCTGGGACTCCAGACTGATGAAGTCGCGGTACTGGGGCGGGATCAGACCGCGATAGGCGTGCCACCACCCCGTGCCGCCGCCGCCCGCCGAACCCGCCAGCGTGGCCAGGAGGTCCCGCAACCGGGTGTCGTCGACACCGTACGTGTCCAGCAGCCGGGTCACGTCGGCCGGCCGTACCCCGCTCACCCCGGTCTCGATCCGGCTCACCTTCGACTGGTGCCAGCCGAGTATCCGCGCCGCGTCCCGACTGGTCAGTCCCGAAGCGTGGCGCAGACTCCGGAGCTCCTCCCCGAGCTTGCGGCGTCGAACCGCAGGGCCGTGCTGCATCCGCGGCCTCCCTCCCTCTTCTGTCGAGCGGACAGTGTGCCGCCCGCATACGGTCCTGCGTGGCAGAGTTCACCGCATTGAGCGATAGATATATGCATATCTTGGTGGATTGCCGCCCCAGAGGGCAGCATCGATGGCAATCTGGCGCGAAGCGCAACCCGGACCGACCGCAGGTCTGTCCGGGTGGGAAAGGGACGGCTCGCCATGGCAGACCATCAGGAAGCAAGCGTCACTCTGCCGAGCGAGCCGGTCTCGGTCTCGGCGGCCCGCAAGTACGTGGACCGGGTGCTCGCCGAGTGGGGCCCGGCCGCCGACACCGATCTCGCCGACCGTGTCCGGCTCATCGTCTCGGAGCTCGCGACCAACGCTGTCCAGCACACCTTCGGACAGTCTCCCACCTTCACCGTGGACCTCCGGCTGGAGCGGGAGGAGCAGCTGTGTCTGGGAGTGACGGACAGTCACCCCCGTCGGCCCAGGCGGCTGCCTGTCGCCGTCCAGCAGGACAACGGGCGCGGCATGGTGATCATCCGCATCCTGGCCAAGGAGTGCGGGGGCCGGGTCACGGTCACCCCCACCGCCGACGGCGGCAAGACGGTGTGGATCGCGCTTCCGTGGAGCGTGCCGGTGCAGAGCTGACCGACGCGTTCCGATGACCGCCCACCCGCGCGGTCACCCGGCTCCCGCACCGGGCCCGCCCCCCGAACGGGCTGGACCCAGGCTCCGCCCGGCTGAGCACGGCCGGGGATACGGCCCCGGTCCGCCGGGCGGGCCCCGCCTCAGCGGACCCGGCCGTAGTAGACGCTCTTGGTCCAGATCTTCTCCAGCCGGACCACCGAGCCGGTCCTCGGCGAATGCCAGATCTTGCCCTTACCGGCATAGATGCCCACGTGGTAGATGCTGCGGCCGGAATGGAAGAAGACCAGGTCGCCGCGTTGCCGGTGCGAGGCCGAGACGTGGCGGGTCCTGTTGTACTGCTGCTGGGTGGTGCGGGGAAGCTTCTTGCCCGCTTTCTTGAACGAGTAGAGCGTCAGCCCCGAGCAGTCGAAGCGGTTGGGGCCGGTGGCCCCCCATCTGTACGGCGATCCCTTCTTCGACGCCGCGATGTTGAGCGCCTTCGTCGACAGAGTCGCGGCCTGGGCGTCTGTGGCGGCGCCCGGGGCGAACATGGTGGTGCCGACAGCGGCGAGAGTCAGAACCGAGGCCGTGCCGGCCCGGACGAGCAGAGACGGGACATGAACCTGCGCATTCATGCGCAACCCTTCGTCAGCCGCCTGTGAAGGATGACCTGTCGGGTTCGGGCTAACGAAGGTGCCCGGCCGCTTGCGGCGGCTTCACCCCGAGGGTCGACCGGTGCTCAGGCCGACCCGTTGTGCTCGGGTCCTCCACTCCTGCCGATCCACTTTTGTCGACCAGTCATCCGGGCGGCGGCAGGACTCGGCGTCCGCCCGGACCGCCCCGCCGCGGTGGCGGGGGCTTGTCGTCCCAGGGATCTTGACTCACCGGCTGCTGGATTTCCGAGCTGAAAAAGGGATATGTGAGGCTCCTCACGACTGATCCGTTCGGGTGGACGTGGTGCTTTCCGGGGCCCCCGCAGCGAATCCGACCGGCGTCGTACCAGGGATGGAAGGGGGGATTCCGATCACAGCCGACTCGGGGAACGCAAGTTGAACAGTCCCTCGTCCGGGGGGATTCCTACGCCGAACGAGCGAGGAATCTCGATCGGCCCGCCGGGCGTGTCGGGTAGGAGAGCTGGGTGACGGAGACCGGCCGGTGGGGGCCGGGGCAGGGGGAGTTGGCCCGGCCCCGCCGTACGCACGGAGAGCAGAGGTCGATCAACTCGCGGGAGCGGGGGGTACGGTGACGCGCCCGGCCCGCCGTTCCCCGTCCAGTACGCGCAGCGCCCGGGCGAGCGTCGTGGCGTGGATCCGCGCCTCCCCGCGCTCGTGCATCGTCGCGAGGGCGTCCCGCAGCGCGCCCGCGTGCGATACCAGCGCCTGCGCGGCGCGCAGCGCGCCGTAGGTGTCGGTGCCACGGGCCGGGTTGATCCGGCCGACCTGATCGAGGACTTCGAGGTATCGGTCGATGAACTCCCCCTCGGCGCACGTCAGTGCGGGAAGGGGCGGGAACTCCGGTGGTCGCATCGGGGGTTCACCTCGCGCTGTGCGGTCGGAGTGAGGACTTCCGGTTCTCCAGGACGTGGTCCACCAGCCCGTACGCCTTGGCGCCCGCCGCGTCGAGAACGAGGTCGCGTTCGATGTCGTGGGTGATCTGCCCGGCGTCGCGGCCCGTGTGACGGGCCATCAGGGTGATGAGCATCGTGCGGACTCGTTCCACTTCCCGGGCCTCGATCTCCAGGTCGGACGGCTGTCCCCGCATCGGTTCGGTGAGCTCGGGCTGCCGTACGACGACCCTCGCACCGGGCAGCGCGTGCCGACGGCCGGGGGAGCCCGCGGCGAGCAGCGCGGAGGCGCAGGAACCGGCCTGGCCGAGGCAGTAGGTCTCCACCTGGCAGGTGAGGAACTGCATCGTGTCGTAGATCGCGGACATGGCCCCGAACGAGCCGCCGGGGGAGTTGATGTAGAGCGAGACGGGGCGGTCCGGGGCGTCGTGCTCCAGGTACATCAACTGTGCGATCAGATCGCCGGCCGCGGCGTCGTCGACCGGGGTGCCGAGGAAGACGATCCGTTCGGACAGCAGCTTGGAGTACGGGTCGAGGGTGCGGGTCCCGTTGGTCGTGCGCTCGGTGAACTCGGGCAGTACATGACGGGCGGCGGGACGGAACAGCATGGCGATTCCTCTCCTTCGGGGCTGCACGGGGTCTGCGCGGCCTCAGTGCGGCAGCCGCGCAGACGTCTGTTAGAAATGTACAGAACGTACAGAAGCTTGGGGTGGAACGTGATCCTGGTGATCCAATGAAAGTCCCAGGTCAGAGGCTGTTCTGGCTGTTCTGGCTGTTCGCTGAGGGCGGATATCTCGCAGTGTCTAGACGCCTTGATCATCAGACTGCTTCGCCCTCGCTGAAACCGAGTAGAGAAGTGAGGTGGTCCGAGGCGGCGCGGAGGTCCTCGGGGCTCGGGTGGACGTACACCCGCTTACGACTCGGTACGCTGATGGATGATCAGCAGGCGGCCTTCCGGGCGAGCACGAGTTCGGGCCCGGTCGCCGTCGTTCCGCTGGGGCCTCGTCGCGTGAGACTCCTTGCCTCAATTCCTCGGTTGCGACGCGTGGTCGGGGACGTAGGTCCGGAGGCCTCTCGGCGGTCGCCGGTACCCGGTGGCCGGAGGACGCGGGGGCAGTTCGATCACCGGCGGGTCGACCGTCTCGTACGGCACGGTCGACAGCAGGTCGGCGATCATGTTCAGCCGGGGCCCTGCGCTTGTCGTCGCTTTCGACGACCCGCTGACGGATGGGATCGTGCAGCCCGCGCCGGAGTACATGTCGCACGCAGCCAGTTCGCGCCTATCCGCTGCCGGCGGAACCCACGTGCAGCGAGATATCCTTCGCGATCCGTTCGGTGAGCGGCTTCACGATGGCTGCGACGGGTGCTGACAGTCCGGTGCCCAGGCTGCTGTTGGCTCCCTCGATGGCGTAGACGACCAGCTGTCCGGGCAGGCGGTCCAGTTGGCGGGCGAGTTCGATGGCGTTGCCGAGCCCGAGCCCGTGGGAACTCGTCGCAGTGCCTGTCTGCGACAGCTGCCCGTCATCCACTTTCAGGCGATGCAGCCGCCCGGGATGCCCGGGGTGTGCGTATGCGGCGTCCACCACGATGGCGAGGTCGGCGTCTTCCCACAGGGTGATCAGACGGGCGGGGTCGCCGTCGCATACCAGAAGGGCGGTTCCACTCGGCAGTGGCCGTTCCTCGGCCCGTTCTGCCAGCTGGGCCACGACGGCCCAGCCCACACCGTCGTCGTGGCGGAACTCGTTTCCGACGCCGATGACGGCGATCCGCGTAGTGAGGTTCACTCGTTTACCCCTTCCCGCCGCACAGGCCCGCCAGTTGTACCGAGTCCGCTCGGGGTCCGTACGGGGTGACGTAGACAGCCACCTGGACCACGCAGGGGCCGGGCGGCCCATGCCGGACAGCAGGTCCGTGCACATACTGGCCGGGCAAGCATCATCGGCGGCGTCGGAAGGTTGGCGATGGCGGACGACGGCGGCATGGCCGCGGTGATCGGCAAGGACGGTCTGGAGGCGCTGATCACGGTCCTGGCCGGGCGCGGCCGTACGGTCGTGGGACCGACCGTACGCGACGGGGCGATCGTCCTGTCCGAGATCTCCAGCGGTGCGGAACTCCCCTACGGCTGGGGAGTCGAGCTGGAGGCGGGCAACTATCGGCTTCGTGCCCGCGAGGACGGTGCCGTGTTCGCGCACAGTGCGGGCCCTCAGTCCTGGAAGACGTTTCTGCACCCGCCGCGGGAACGGCAGTGGACAGCCGATCGCGGTGCCGACGGCGAACTGATGGTGACCGAGGACCGGACATCACCGCCGTCGTACGCGTTCCTCGGTGTGCGCCCCTGCGACCTGCGGGCCATTGCGATCCAGGACCGGGTGCTGACCGGCGGGACGTACAGCGACCCGGCGTATCGCGGGCGTCGCGAGCGGGCCTTCTTGGTGGCGGCGGAGTGCACCGAGCCGGGCGCGACCTGCTTCTGCGTGTCCATGGGCACCGGGCCGGCCGTGGGGCCCGGCTACGACCTGGCGCTGACCGAGGTGCTCGATTCCGACGGCCACCGCTTCCTGGTGCGGAGCGGGAGCAAGGAGGGGGAGTCGGTCCTGGCCGAGCTGCCCCACCGCCCCGCCGACGCCGCGACTCGGACCGAGGCAAGTGAGCGTGTCGCCGACGCGGCGGATCGCATGGGTCGCAGCATGCCGCTGGTGGACCTGCAGGTGCTGATGCGCGAGACGCTCACGGCCGAGCGCTGGGATGACGTCGCGGCTCGCTGCCTGACCTGCGGAAACTGCACCATGGTCTGCCCAACGTGCTTCTGCACCACCACCGAGGACGTCACGGACCTCACCGGAGACCACGCCGAGCGGTGGCGGCGCTGGGAGTCCTGCTTCGACCTGGATTTCTCCCACCTGCAGGCGGGTCCGGTCCGCAACTCCTCGCGTAGTCGCTACCGGCAGTGGGCCACCCACAAACTCGGAACCTGGTATGACCAGTTCGACAGTTCCGGGTGCGTCGGCTGCGGGCGCTGCATCGTGTGGTGCCCGGTCGGTATCGACATCACCGAGGAGGCCCATGCGCTGAACCTGGAACGGGCGGCCCCCCAGCAGGTGCCGGGGCAGGGCCCGTCATGACCGTTGTTCGCCACGGGTTTCTCGGCGCTCTCCCGCCCGGCCACCGCGATCGGCTGGCCACGTTCGCCCACGACGTCTCCTTCCCCGGTGGCACCCGCATTTTCGACGAGGACGGTGTCGCCGACCGGTTCTGGATCATCCGTTCCGGGCTCGTCGCGCTCGACGTGCACGTTCCGGGCCGACGCGAGGCAGTCCTGGAGACCCTTGGTGAAGGCGATCTGCTGGGCTGGTCCTGGTTGTTCGAGCCGTACCGCTGGCACCTGGGCGCGCAGGCCCGCAGCTCCGTGTCGGCGTTCGAATTCGACGCGGAGCGGGTCCGAGCCGAGTGCGAGAAGGATCCGTCGTTCGGCTTGGCGTTGACCAACTGCGTTGCGCAAGTGATTGCACGACGGCTGAAGGCCACCCGAATCCGTCTGCTCGATCTGTACGGCCCCTCCGACACCGGTGAGTCGTGATGACGGCAGCCGCACCATTGACTGCCCGGCCGGGGACTGTTCCTATTCCGTACCGGGTGGTGGAACGCGAGGCCGAGACGCCCGACACCGCCACGATCGTCCTGGAGCCGGTCCGTTCGGCCCTGCGGCCCTTCGCTCCTGGACAGTTCGCGATGGTGTACGCCTTCGGCGTCGGCGACATCCCGTTGTCGGTCTCCGGGATCGACGGGCGCCTGCTGACGCACACCGTCCGCTCGGTCGGAGCGGTATCCGGTGTGCTGAACGGGCTGCGGCGCGGTGACACGGTCGGGGTGCGCGGTCCGTTCGGCACCGGCTGGGAACTCCCCGCCGCAGCGGGAAACGACCTGCTCGTCGTGGCCGGAGGCATCGGTCTGGCACCGCTGCGCCCGCTCGTACGCGACGCGCTCGCCGCACCAGAGCGTTACGGACGGCTGAACGTTCTCATCGGAGCGCGCACACCCCATGAGCTGCTGTACACCGAGGATGTTCGAGGCTGGCAGTCGGCTGCCAGGATCTTGACCACGGTGGACCGCGCGGACCCGCCGTGGCAGGGCGCGGTCGGCGTCGTCACGACCCTGCTCGACCGGGCCGCTTTTGTCCCCCGGGCATCGGCGGCGTTCATCTGCGGCCCCGAGCCGATGATTCGGGCCGCCGCCGGCGAACTGGTGCACCGCGGTGTCGATCCGGAGCAGATCCGGGTCTCGCTGGAACGCAATGTGCACTGTGCCACCGGCCACTGCGGGCACTGCCAGCTCGGCCCACTCCTGCTCTGCCGCGACGGCCCCGTCATCAGCTGGACCCAGGCCCAACCCCTGCTTATGGTGAGGGAGCTGTGACATGACCGCGAGCGATCGCCCGAAACTCGCCGTCTGGAAGTTCGCCTCCTGCGACGGATGCCAGCTCACGCTGTTGGACTGCGAGGACGAACTCCTCGGCATCGCCGAGAGAGTGGAGATCTCACACTTCCTGGAGGCTTCCAGTGCCGACGCACCGGGGCCGTACGACCTGTCGCTGGTCGAGGGATCGGTGACCACCCAGCAGGACGTCGACCGAATCCAGCACATCCGGGCCGTCTCCAAGCGGTTGGTGACCATCGGGGCGTGCGCGACCGCAGGCGGTATCCAGGCCCTGCGCAATTACGCGGACGTCGCCGACTTCCAAGCTGCCGTCTATGCCAGACCGGATTACATCGAGACGCTGGCCACCTCCACACCCATCAGCGCCCATGTCCCGGTGGACTTCGAGCTGCGCGGCTGCCCCATCGACCGAGTCCAACTGGTGGAGGTCATCACCGCCCACCTGGCCGGACGCAAACCCGACGTACCCGCGCACAGCGTCTGCTTCGAGTGCAAGCAGCGCGGCACGGTATGCGTGACGGTAGCCCACGGTACGCCCTGCCTGGGGCCGGTCACCCACGCCGGATGCGGTGCGCTCTGCCCCGTGTACGGACGCGGCTGTTACGGCTGCTTCGGTCCGTCCAACTCGACCAACTTCCCGTCGTTCATCCCCCTCCTGCGTCGCGATGGCATGGACACTCTCGATGTGGTGCGGGTGCTGCGGACCTTCAATACCGCCGCTCCCGAGTTCGATGCTGCCTCCCGGAAGGAACTGGAAGGGTGTCCCAGCGCCGCTCAAGGCTGTTGAAAGTCGGATCGCTCGCCCGCGTCGAGGGCGAAGGTGCACTGCATCTGCGCATGGACGGCGGCAAGGTCACCGAGGCACGGCTGGCGATCTACGAACCACCACGCTTCTTCGAGGCATTCCTGCGCGGACGCTCCTACACCGAGCCGCCCGACATCACTTCCCGGGTGTGCGGGATCTGCCCGGTCGCGTACCAGATGAGCGCCTGCCGGGCGATCGAGGACGCCTGCGGCGTCGTCGTGGACGGGCCGTTGGCGGCGCTGCGCCGGCTGCTCTACTGCGGTGAATGGATCGAGAGCCAGACGCTGCACATCTACCTCCTCCACGCGCCCGACTTCTTCGGCTGTGACAGCGCGATCGACCTCGCACGCACCCGGCGCGCCGATATTGAACGCGGCCTGCGGCTCAAACAAGCCGGCAACGCGATCCTCGAACTGCTGGGTGGCCGGGCGATCCACCCGATCAATGTCCGCCTCGGTGGCTTCCACCGCATCCCGACCACGAACGAACTGCGCCCGCTGGCAGAGCGGTTGCGCCGGGCCCGCGACGACGCGGCCCAAACCGTGCGTTGGGTCGCCGGCTTCGAGTTCCCCGACGCCGGATGCGACAACGACCTGTTCGCCCTGTCCGAGCCCGGAGCCTACGCCATCGAAACCGGCACCCCGACCGTCATGGCCGCGCCACACACCGCCGGCCTTCCCCCCGAATCCGACCGTGCGCTGCCCACCCGTACCTTCGGGGCCCACGATTTCGGCGCCCACGTGACCGAGCGCCAGGTACCCCACTCCACCGCCCTCCACTCCCTGCTGGACAACCGCCGCCATCTCACCGGCTCACTCGCCCGGTACGCCATCAGCGGCCGCTGGCTGTCCCCGATTGCCCTCCAGGCCGCCCACGACGCCGGACTCGGCGACCCCCGGCAGGGCACCGTCTGTCGAAACCCCTTCCGCAGCATCATCGTCCGAGCGGTTGAGGTGCTCTACGCGGTCGACGAGGCACTGCGGATCATCGACGCCTACGAAGCCCCGCCGCGCCCCTACGTCGACGTGCCCTCACGAGCCGGTACCGGGCACGGGGCGACTGAAGCGCCGCGCGGTCTCCTGTACCACCGCTACACCCTCGGCTCCGATGGGACCGTCACCGACGCCAGCCTTGTTCCGCCGACCGCGCAGAACCTGGGTGCGATCGAGGAGGACCTCCGCCGCGTCGTGCAGGAACGCCTGGGAGACGGAGACCCCACCGACGCGGAGCTGACCGCTCTGTGCGAACGGGCTGTCCGTAATTACGACCCGTGCATCTCATGCTCGGCCCACTTTCTCAACCTCAGCGTCGAGCGAACCTGAAGGCCGACGAAGGAGGTGTGTGAATCGATGAGCCACCTCACCGTTCCGGCGTCGGCCGCCGCGCCGACGTAGTTTGTTGCGGCTGTACTGCAACAGCAATGGCGGATCTCTTCCTGCCCACCAGGCGGGGTGGCTGCTCTTGACGCTCGTTCAACCGGGCGCGGCCAAGTCACCCGACGCGGAGTCGGTTCTTCCGGCGCGGAGGCGACGTAGACGACTCCTGACCAGGTGCTGACGTAGGTGAAGCCAGCAACCCAACACCGGTTGGGCGCCGGCGCGACGAACTTGCGGTCCAGCAGGTCCGGCGCCCGCTCGACGGAACTGTCCGGGATCGTGGTGATGACCTTCTTTCCGCGGACGGCGCCGGTGATGCCGAGCTCCCTCATCAGGCGTTCGACGGTGCACCGGGCTCCTGCGTGGCCCCGACGGTGCAGCTCACGCCAGATCTTCCTGGCACCGTAGACACGGAAGTTGGCCGCGTGGACCTCACGGATCAGCTCCTTGAGGGAGGCATCCCGTACCTGCCTGGCCGAGGGTTCGGCGGCGCGTTTCTTCGCCACGTAGTAGGTGGAGGGGGAGATCTTGCAGTCGTGCTCGGTCAGCACGCGGCAGATCGACTCGACACCGCCGAAGCGGACCCGGTGCTCGTCGATGAACGCTACGAGCGTGTGTGTGGCCGGTCGAGCTCGGCCGCGAGGAAAGACGCTGCGGAGCACAGCTCGCCGACGACGACGTTGACGTTCTCTTCCAGCGCGCATACCAGGTCGCGCGTGGCCATCTCCTTGCGCGGTGTCCCGGACACGACCCGGTATGCGCGGCGTAGCAGCAGCGGAGCGTGCTCGCCTGCGGCCAGGGTCGGGCTGTGCGCTGCCTGAGGGCTGTGCAGGCGACAGCCAGGGCCGGGGCCTGCGGGGACGGGAAGGCGGTGGTTTCGTCGTAGGGAACGTTGTTGGTGAGGCAGCCGAGGAGTCGGTTGAGGAGGTTGCGTGGGGCTGTGGTGTGCCGTTCTCCGGCTTCGTGCCGGCGGTCGTAGTGGGCTCTCACGCCGAGTGGGAGGAGGGCGGAGAAGGCCCAGAGGCGGCCAGCTGTGGCGAGACGCTGGTTCTTGACCCGGCGGGCCATGGCAGCGAGGCTTCTGCCGGATGCACGGTGCTCTGCCATAGGCCATGGGCGTGTCGCATGCGTCGCGCACGTGCTGAGTGGTCCCGCTTGAGGTCCTCAGGCGCGCTGCCCGGCGCGCAGGGGCCGCAGCGTGAGCGTGCCGTCGGGTCCGCCGTCGATACGGGTGCCGAACTCCCGGCTGTGCCTGTCGAGGACGGCGCGCAGCCACTCGGTGTCCTCGGGTGAGGCGTGTTCCAGCCGCATCCTGCGTGCCTGCAGGGGCACCATCCGCACTTCAACCAGTCGGCCGGTGTCCGCCTCCACCGAGACCAGGTACAGCACCCGTAGGTCGTCCCGGTAGCTTTCGTAGCCGCCGATGCCCTCATAGTCGTCGACGAGGTCGCCGCAGCCGTACAGGACGAACCTGTTCCGGTACACCTCCAGCGGGCGCGGGTGGTGCGAGGAATGTCCGTGCACGACGTCCACGCCTGCGTCGACGAGCGCGTGGGCGAAGCGGACCTCGGCGCGGGAGATGCCGTAGCCCCAGTTGGAGCCCCAGTGGACCGAGACGACCGCGATGTCTCCCTGTTGTCTGACCTGCCGAAGCCGGTCGGCGAACGCGGACGCGGCGGCCGCCGAAGGCTTCGCGAGCACGTCGACACCGACCCCCTGGGCAGTGGCGGCCCAGTCCTTCGGGATCCCGCTGGACGGCATCCCGAAGGAGAAGACCAGCACCCGCCCACCGGCGCCCAGGGGCACGATCGCCGGCTGTCTCGCCCGCACCTCGTCCCGGCCCGCCCCCGCCGTCCGCAGCCCCGCATCCGCCAGGGCGTCGAGCGTCTCGTGGAGGCCGCGTGGGCCGAAGTCGAGCGCATGGTTGTTGGCCAGCACGCAGACGTCCGGCCGGGCCGCGGCCAGGCACGGCAGGTTGGCCGGGCTCATCCGGTAGTGGACATCCTTGCCGGGCGCGAAGTCCCCGTCACTCGTGACGGCAGTCTCCAGATTGACCACCCGCACGTCCGGCGCGGCGTCATCCATGACCTGCAGCGCCACGCCCCACGGCCAGCGGAAGCCGACCGGCCGGGGGATCGGCCCGCTCGCAGCCTCCGCCAGGTCGACGTAGGCACGGGCGTCGCGGATGTACGCCTCCCGCAGCGCCGGGTCACCGGGGTGCGGGAGGATCTGATCAACACCCCGTCCGAGCATCACGTCCCCGCCGAGGAACAGGGTGACCACACCCTCATACACCCTCCCACGCTAAAGCCGTCGCGGGCGATGCGCGAAGGATCCGCGCGACGGGGCGCCATGCGGCTGTGCGAGTGCGGTGTGCAGGAGTCATGTGGTCGGTGAACCGGCTCCTCGGCGGCCCACGGGACGGCGGCAGCTCTTGTACCGGCACCGAAGCACCCGATGGCGAGCCCCTCGGTCTCGGCCTGTGCCCGCAGCCGGCCGGGGACGCCGGCAGCCGCGTCGGCTGCCGCCCTTGACAGGGCGGCAGCAAGGACGAAGCCCGCCTGCGCGGCGTCACCGCCGTGCTCGGCCCGCAGCGCGTGAACGGGTGTAATAGGTGGTCGGCGATCAGCGCCGCCGCGATGCCCGGGCAGCCGGCGCCGGAACCAGGAACCAGCCCGCCGACCATGGCAGCCGGCTGCGCGTCCGTCCGGTGAGCTGCCCGTTCCACCGCGGAAGCCGAGGCTGGACGCCGAGCGGACGCAAGATGGAGGGCGTGGTGAGCGCGGGCAGCATGGTTGCCTCAGGTGCTGCGGCAGGTCGTCGAGGCGGCGGTCGCACTGGAGGACGCTCAGCTTCCTGCCCGCACTGGCCCTCGGACTACTCGCTGAGGGACTCGCGTGGGCACGCTGTTCCGGCGCGACGCGGCTTCGCCGGAGGTCGTCGCCCACATGGTTGCACCTGCGGCCGCAACCATCGCCCAGCGCTCGGGCAAGGCGGCGTCGCCACCTGCGGCCAGCCGCTGCCTGTCGAATCCTGGACGGTTATCGGGACGCGCTCCCGGGCACGGCCTCCCAGCTCCCGTCTGCCACCGCCGCACCGACTGACCGTACCTGGGCCGCACACGCCCTTCGTCCCGGCTGAGTACCGTCTGTGACCTGAGCACGCGTTCAGTGTCAGCCCGCGGTATGGGGAACGGAGGGCATGTGGTCGGTGAACCAGTCAACGGCCACATCGGTGACCTTCTCCAAGGCGCCGGGTTCCTCGAAGAGGTGGGTGGCACCGGGGACGACCACGAGGCGGTTCTCGCAGCGCAACCGCGATTGTGCCTCGCGATTGAGGTCGAGCACCAGCTGGTCGTGACCCCCGACGATCAGCAGCGTTGGCGCGGTCACCGACGGCAGTCGTGGCCCCGCCAGGTCGGGCCTGCCGCCCCGCGAGACGACCGCAGCGATCCGCGCACCCGGCTCGGCGGCTGCCCACAACGCGGCTGCCGCGCCGGTGCTGGCGCCGAAATACCCGACAGCGAGCCCGTCGGTCTCAGGCTGTCCTGGCAACCAACCGGTGGCGTCCGCCAGTCGCCGGGCCAGCAGTCCGGTGTCGAACACGTTGGCCCGGTCGATCTCCTCCTCCGCGGTGAGCAGGTCGAACAGCAGGGTGGCCAGCCCGGCCCGATTCAGTCCGGCGGCCACGAACCGATTGCGAGGGCTGTGCCGACTGCTGCCACTGCCGTGCGCGAACACCACAACCCCGCTCGCCCCCTCGGGCACCGTCAACTGCCCGCGCAGCACCACCGCACCAGCCCGCACGTCCACCTCCGGATCCTCGAGCACGGCGTGACGCGACCCAGTCCGGCGCGTGCTCACCGGGCGGGCGGCCGCCGCTTCCAGACAAGCGACAACCTCATCGTCGTCGGCCTGGGAGAAGCCGATTCTGTAGAACTGTCCGACCGCAAAGAAGTCCCGCGTGGTGTGCAGGCATATCAGCTCGTCGGCCTCCTCGCCGAGCCGTGCGGTCCAGTCGTGAGGTGCCACGGGGACGGCGAGCACGATCCGTGCAGCCCCGCGGGCGCGGGCGACCCGGCAGGCCGCGCGCGCCGTGGACCCCGTGGCCACCCCGTCATCGATCATCAGCACCCTACGGCCTTCCAGCCCGATCGGTTCCCGCCCGCCCCGGTACCGCCGGGCACGGCTCTCCAGCACCTCCCGCTCACGGGCCTCGACCTCAGCCAGCTCATCCGGGGTGATGTGCGCCGTGCGGACCACATCATCGTTGATCACGCGTACCCCGCCCTCGCCGATCGCTCCCATTCCCAGCTCCGGCTGGACGGGCACGCCCAGCTTCCGCACCAGGCAGACATCCAGCGGAGCGCCCAGCGCCTCGGCGACCTCCGCGGCGACCGGAACCCCTCCACGGGGCAGGCCGAGTACCACCACCTCAGCCCCCTTGAGGTAAGCCAGCCGGGCGGCCAGTTGTCGGCCGGCATCACGACGATCCATGAAGAACACGATCCGACCTCCTCATCCCGGAGGAACACGTGGGCAACGCGTGCGCCCCGTACCTCCATCCTCGCCCCTTGGCTGGTGCTTGTTACGCGGCCGGGCACGCGTGAGGCCGTGCTCGACGGGACCTGCCCGGGGTCCACGAGCGCTCCGAGGCGATGGTCTGCGCCTCTCTCACCCCTCGCCGAGAAACTATGTACCGGCGACGTACCGGCGACGTCACGACGGTCGGCTCGAACGAATGCGGCCGCCCACGTCCCAGCCTCGGGACTTGCCCGATTCTCGACGCGATAGGCAACCACGCAGCATGGAGGCGTAGCCGAATCATCATTTTGCGGAGGTGAACCGCGACGGCTCTTCCCGTCCTGCACCGCAGGCCCGGCCGTCTCCTGGAACGGCCCTTCCCCTCGCTGGGATGGGGCGAGCCTACCGCCGCCGCCGAGTTCGATGACCTCTTTCAGCCCGATCGCGTCATGTGAGGCGTCGATCCCCGCTGAGACCCGCCAGGATTCAGGGCGACCAGGAAACCCTTCGGCTCACCTCGTCTCATGTGTCTCGCACAAACGAGAGGGCACGGGAGCAACACGAGAGCCTCTGACCTGGGTAATCGCTGTCGCCACGGACCACGGCGGACCAGGTGGACATTACATAGGCTAGGGGGCATGGCCTATGAGATTCCGGTGACGCAAGCCCGGGCTGAGCTCGCCGATCTGATCAACCGCGTCGTCTACGGCGGTGAGCGCGTGGTCGTGACCCGGCACGGCAAGCCGCTGGTGGCGCTCGTCTCGGCCGCTGACCTGGAGCGACTGGAGCAGGACGAGGCGGCCGCCGAGGAGCAGGCGATCAGCTCGGTCTCCTCGATCGGCTCCTCGGTGTCCGCTCCCGGCGAACGGCGCCGCTTCGGCATCGCGGCGGAGTTCCGGGGGCACCAGGAGCCGAACAGCTAGGCACCGCACCGACGGCGCATGGAGCGGGAATCCGGGTACCCCGTCCGTTGCGACGGGGGTGCGCGGCATGTCCGGACGGAGGCCGGCCCACCAGTGCCGGTCCCGGAGTGCGCGAGGGCGGCGCGACCGGAGGCGGTCTCCGGCTTCGGCCGCCGACGAGCACCGCGCCAGGCCGAGCGCCGCCCGCACGGCGTGTTGTCGGGGGGCCAGTGCCGCGACCGCCTCGAACTCGTACGAGCTGCGCTGGCTGCCCGAACCGCTCGTCTCGGCGCACGGCAGCGTGCTGCGCACGACGACTCGGGTACAACTTGACGTCACCGCACGGCTGGTACTGCGGGAGTCGAGCAGATACTCGGCCGCCACGCCGAAGCCACCGGCAGCCTCGTCAGCCGCCTCACCGTGCACCGCACCGGACGCCCTCCGATCGACCAGCAGCTCGCATACGGGCCGCAGGCCCCGGCGGCTGGGACGGCGCGGCGGTCCTCGGCTGCCACCGGGCTGTCCGCCAACTCCTTTTCGTGGAGACTGCGTTCGACGAGAGGTGCCCCGGCGCACGCCTGCTGGGGGAGACCGCCGTCCTCACCCCGCTCGCCGGACCGGCCGTGCTGGTCACGGCCGTGCCCCCGGCGCACGCCTGCTGCGCGGTGTCCTGGACGAGGCGCTGGACGAACTGCTCGACGCCCCGGTGGAGTGAACACCGCCGGGCCGTGCCTCACGCCCTGTGGTCGTACGCCTCCAGCCAGGCGTCCTCCGCCGAGTAGTCGAAGAGCTTCTTCCCGTACGCCCGCAACATGACGGGGAAGGCCTCTGTCCAGTCCCTGCCCTCCAGCTGCGCCGCGATCCACTCGACCGTACCGGGCAGCGACCGTGCATAGTCCGTGACCGGCCGGTATCCGAGCTCGCGCTCGGCGGCCGTCATGTCGTACACGATGGGGTGGGCGCCGCTCCAGGGCGTCGAGCCGACACCGTCCTCCCCGGGCGCACCCGCCAGCAGTACGGTCGTGGTCGTGCGGCCGAGCACCGCGTCGACGGCCTCGCCGATCTCCGCCACCGTCGGCGCCTGCGGATCCCCGGCGTTGAGCACCCGCGAACCGGGCCGCAGGGCGGCCAGCCGGATCAGCTCGGCCAGGTTGGCGACATGGACCGGGTGGAAGCGGGACTCCCCGCCGAACGCGAGCACCCGCCGGGCGCGGCCGTCCAGGATCCGCTTGACGAAGTACAGCTCACGCGGCGAGCGGCAGTACTTTCCGTGAATCGCCCCGGCCCGCAGCAGCGTCACCGGCAGCGTGTCACCGGCCGCCAGCAGATCGCGCTCCAGCTGTATCTTCCGGGTCCCGTACGTCGCGTCGCCGGCCGGCAGGGTGCGCTGCGACTCCGGGATCGGCAGCGGGTAGTGCGGTGCGCCGTCGGGTTCGCCCAGCGTGTCGAAGCTGCGGCCCCGGTCGTCCTCGT
The DNA here is from genome assembly GCF_053594575.1 of Streptomyces sp. NPDC001880. Taxonomy (NCBI): domain Bacteria; kingdom Bacillati; phylum Actinomycetota; class Actinomycetes; order Kitasatosporales; family Streptomycetaceae; genus Streptomyces; species Streptomyces sp. NPDC001880. Next base: position 142,446 of record NZ_JBSFET010000009.1, on the reverse strand, counting down.
ACACCGCACCGCTGGAGATGACCACCGCCGAACCGATCCGGTCCGCGAGAGCGGTCAGCTGACGGGCGTGACCCGCGTCGTAGGCCACCATGTCGACCAGCACGTCACAGCCGTCGCCCAGCGCCGTCGCGAGCGCCCCCTCGACATTCCGGTCCAGGGCCGTCGTGCGCACCGCTCCGTCCCACCGCGCGTCCCGGCCGCCGCCGCGCGAGGCGGCCGTCACCTCCCAGCCGTCCTCGACGAGCGACTGCACGGCCGCCCGCCCGATCTGTCCCGTCGCTCCCAGTACCCATGCGTTTCCCTTGCTCATGCGGTCCACGCTAGGGCCGGGCGGCCGCTCGGGACAGCGGCGTTCACCGGGCGCGGATCCGCCGTGAGCGTCGCAGTTTCGGGAACTTCTTCGGCTGCCTGCTCTGTTCGGCCTGCGCTGCCTTCACCTCGACCGCGTACTCGTCCACGTACTCCTGGCCCGAGAGCCCCAGGATCGCGTACATGATCTCGTCGGTGACGGCCCGGATCGCGGCGTCGTGCGGCGCCTGCGGAGCCGAGAACGCGCGCCTCCGCCAGCAGACGGGGGCCGTTGCCGCCAGATGCCCGGGATCGCTGGATTCCAGGGCGAGCGCTTCCAGCGTCGCGACGATCGCGGACAGGTCACGGAACTCCTGCGCGCTGAGCGGCGTGAAGCGGAAGCCCTTGCCGCGCTCGCTGGTGATGACGCCCTCGCGCTCCAGCGTGATCAGTGCCTCGCGCAGCGGCGTACGGCTGACACCGAGTTCGGTCGGCGCCGACGCCGGGCACTGGAAGCGGCGCCCCGACGCCACCGCCACCGCCGTCCGCACGACGATGTACGACGCCACGGACGGCTGGTTCCACGACACCGCGCTCGGCACCGGCACACCGCTCACCTCCCGGGGCCGCGGAATCGAGGCGCCGTCCCGCTGTGGACCGGCACGGCGTCCGCCGCACAGGCCCGCTCCGTGCGCGACAAGCTGACGGACCCGGAGGAGTTCGCCACCACGGTGCCCTTCCCGACCGTGGCGAAGAGCTCCCCCTACTTCTCTCCGACCGCGTACTGGCGCGGCCCCGTCTGGTGCGACCAGGCCTACTTCGCCCTCGGCGGCCTGCGCCGCTACGGCTACGGCAAGGACGCGGACGCCCTGACGGACCGCCTCCTCACCCATGCGTCGGGCCTCGCCGGCAACGGACCGGTCATGGAGAACCACGCCCCGACCACCGGGGCGCCGCTCAACTCGCCCGACTTCAGCTGGTCCGCGGCGTTGCTGCTGCCGATGCTGACGGGAGATAGCTGGTTTGTTCTGCCGCGGCAGGCGACGTTCGCCCCGTCACGGCCGCCCGGTACGCAGCCGTACCGGCCCCAGCAGGCCGCTGACCCGCTGCCCGGGAAGGACGAAGTGGGTCGGGCTCGTCGCGTCCAGGTGGGGTGCCAGCGTCCCGAACACGGTGATCTCCACGGCATTGGCCCCCGGCGCGACCAGCCCCGTCAGATCGAACACGTACGGCGAACACACCCGCACCCCGGCGTCGGCGCCCCCGACCCGTACCTCCGCCGTGCCCCGGACCCGCCCGAGGTCCAGCCACAGCGGACCCGCTACGGCAACGGCGGGTACGGTCACCACGCGCCTGTACCGCACCCCGCCGCTGTACTCGGCCAGACCCTGGCTCTCCCAGTCGCCGAGCCGGATCCGCCCGGGGCCCACCGTGCACCGCAGCGGACCCGCCACTGCGGCACCACCCTCGTACCCGGGGCGCGTCCGGACCCGCAGTGCCGCGGTCCGCGGTCCGCCGCGATCGGCGGGCGGAAGCTCGACCGTCACGGTGCGCACCCCCCGGGCGTCGACGGCGGTCACCGCGGCGGGGCACTCGGAACCGTCGACATGGACGGTGACCCCGCCGTGCACCGCTGCTGTCAACCGCTGGGTTCCGGGTGGTAGTTCGCACCACAGCCACTCCACACCGCCCCGGCGCCCCGGAACCGCGAACCGGACCGGTACCACCGTGCCGTCGTCGGCCTCCGGGTCCAGCCACGCGGCACCCGGCAGCGGATGAGGGCGGCGGCGCAGGAACAGGGCGGCGGGATCACCCGCCGGCTCGCGACGCACCTCGACCGGCCCGCGCCCCCGCTCGTCCTCGGCCCACCAGCGGGAGTCGCTGTGCAGCGTTGCGACACGCCCGCCGTGCCCGTCGTCGAGGACCGCGTCCACCAGGACCGCGCGCTCGCCGTCACCGGACGTCTCGACCGTGATCTCGTTGTCGCCGACGTGCAGAGCGGCCGCCACGTCATGGCGCCGCACGCGGGGCACCGCGTGCTCGGCGTACGGGTCGAAACCTCCCTGCCTGCCGATGAGTCGCCCGTTCACCCGCAGCGCGCAGGGCGCCCGGGAAGCCACCTGGACGACGGCCCGGCCGGGAAGTGCCGACAGGTTCAGTGTGGTGCCCATCGTGCCGGGCGCGTGGATCCACTCCGGGCGCCGGTAGCGCCCGGGATCACGCACGAGAGCGAAGTGCGCGCGCAGATCGCACTCCTGATCAGTGGTCAGTTCCAGTTCGAGCAGATGGAGACCTGCCGTGGCCCGCACCGGGCCCATCGCGAGATGGCCCCCGTCGTCGAGGGCCACCGGTCTGCCGTCGAGCCAGGCCTGTTTGGCCGCCGCGGCGCCGATCGCGAGGTGACCGTCGAAGGCCTCGTCCAGACGCAGCGCCACCCGCAGCCGCACCATCTCTCCGGCGGCCGCGGGGCCGATGTGCGCGAACTCCTCGGGCACATGCCCCTTCGGACCCAGAACCGCGCGATGCACCGGGTCCTTGTACACGCCCAGGGTCTCCGACCATTCGAGCACCGAGGGGCCGCCACCCCGGCCGGCTGCCTCGCGGAGCACGACCGCGCGCGGGCCGAATGTCGCGTGGACCGTGGTCCCCGCCGTACGACCGGGGCCAAAGGGCGAGGCCCATCCGTCCCGGACACCGTCCTCACCGGCTGCCTCCACCCGGTGCCGGAAGGTACGGCACTCGGTGACGGCCGTACCGCTGGGCGGACCGGTCGCGGGGCGGGCGAAATCGCCCCAGGTGTTGTCGAGCGTCACAACGAGCACCATGTCCCACTCCGCGTCCGGAGGGATCTCCACGACGGTGGCGTCCGGCCCGGAACAGTGCGCCGCGGGAGCGGGCGGCTCCCGGTCGTGGTCCGGGAAGACCAGCACGACCGCGGGCCCCGTGTCGAAGGGGACATCGACCTCGACGGCCCGTGCGTCGTTCTCGGCGGGCAGCGCCGGCAGCGTCCGCGGAGCACCGCCGAACGGGTCCACCAGCACGGCCGGGCCCGATACGTCCCGCACCCGCACCCGGGCCCGCCGCGCGTAGCGGCCGGGGTCGAAGTCGTAGCGGGCGTCCAGCCAGCCCAGGGCGGCGCCCCGCTCGTCGGGGGCGGCGACGGACGCGCGGGTCGCCCGGGGCGCGGCCGCGGTCAGGAACACCACCGTGGCGCCGTCCACCCGACGCGCGAGCGCGGGGACCGGGGCCCGGACGACCGGGTGCGCACCGCCGAGAGCAGCGGCGAGCTGATCGGCCGGGTCGTCCGTCATGGGGATGTGCACGGCCCGGCCGTCCGCGAAGCACTCCCGCAGCCCGGCCGGGGTGGCCGTCCCGGGGCCGACGAACTGCTCGGGCAGGTCGCCCAGCGCGATCAACCGCCCTCCGGCGGAGACGAACTCGACGAGCCGCTGCGCGGTCTCCCGTTCCAGAACGGTGCACGAGGGAAGCACGATCGTGGCGTACGCCTCGTCCGCGACCCGCAGCCGCACCCCGTTGTCGAGCCGGGAGACCCGGGCACGGGCCAGCGAGGCGTCGTCGACGACATCGGCATCGAGGCCCAGACGGTCCATGACGCCGGGCCGGGTGCGGAACCAGGCCATGTCCCCGACGAGTGCGAGATACACCGCCTGGGCGCGCCTTGCCGCATCGGTGACCCCGTCCAGGGCGGTACCCGCCTGGGCGGTGGTGGTGGGCAGCAGGATCGCGATGTCGCACAGATGGTGACCGAGGCTCAGGATCGCGCACAGCCGGGTCACGGCGTCGGCGAAGACACGGTGGTGGCGCCAGTACGGCTGGCGCCAGTCGGTCGCGGGCGGCGCCCATTCCCACCAGCCGCCCTTGGTCGTGTAGTAGACGGCATGCGGGCTGTAGAGCGTGGCACCGGCCCGGAGCCACGGCAGCAGCCAGTCGAAGGTCTCCTCCAGGGTGCCGCCCCAGCCGGTGGAGTGGAAGGCCTCGACCCAGGTGCGGGGGCGGCCGTAGAGGTGGGCGAGCGAGGAGTGGATGCGGGCGTCCCCGTGGTGGTCGGAGCCGGGCGCCGAGAACCAGCGGTGGGTCCGAGCGTAGTCGGCGTACAGCTCCACGCCCGCCACCGGGTGCCCGGCGCGGGCGGGGTCCTGCTGGTCGCAGCCGATGAGCAGCCCAAGACGCTCGTGCCAGGCGGCCAGCGGCCGGAAGAACGCCTCCTCGGCCAGTTCGGCCCGGGTCAGGTGGTAGTCGCGGCGGACCCGGTGGACATCCGGATCCGCGCAGTCGTCGTACAGGGCGTCGAGCCGCTCGCCGATGTCGTACCCGCGTAGGCGCTGGAAGGCGTCGGTGAAGCCGGTGGACCAGGTGGGCAGGGACGGCAGTTCGTCCTGGAACGAGCCGACGACGACGGACCCGAGCCGGTCGGCGAGCCGTCGCTCGAACTCCCCGTGCACCCGGTCCAGTAGCGCCGCACAGGCCTCGGTGCCCAGATAGTCGAAGCCCAGCGCCACATGGTGATGGAGCGTCAGGCGCCAGTGTCCGGGGCCGGGCGCCCGTACGACCCCGTCGCCCACCTCCACCGGGACCGCCGGGCCGGTGCTCCGGCCGTCGGCATCGAGGGGCTCGGCGCTGCCCGCGAGCGGCCGGCCGTCCGGTGGACAGCACAGCTCACCGGCCCGGTCCGCCGCGGACTCCACCACGGCCCGCACCCGGTCGAGCCGGCGGCCCGCGTGGGCGGGCCGCTCGTCGACGAGGCGTGCCTGCACGTCGGCGCCGGAGAAGCCGAGCTGGTCGTAGAACCAGAGAGCGACCCCCAGTTCCCGGGCGTCCTCGCACACCCCGTCGAGCAGCGCCCACCACGCGCCGGACATAAACGGCGGATCGTCGGCGTCGGAGCCGAACAGCGGCCCCGACGGCGCCAAATTGAGAAGCACGAGATTGTGCACCCCGCCCTGCGCGAAGCGCTCCAGCTGCGCCCGCAGCCTTGCCCGGTCGAGCCGCTCCCCGCTCCACCACCAGATCGCGACGGGCGAGAAGGCACGCGGCGGGCCGGCGAGGACCGCCGCGATGCCCGGCGGAAGCAGAGGGCCGTCCTCCGGGTGTTCCATGGGAGCTCCTCAGCCCTTGAGGCCGCCTGCGAAGCCCTTGATCACATAGCGCTGGAGGACCACGAAGACGATCAGGACCGGCAGCGCGGCGAGCACCAGCCCGGCGAAGACAAGACCGTAGTCCGAGACGTACTGGCCGACGAACGCGAAGATGCCCACCGGCACGGTCTCCTTGTCGGAGCCCCCCAGGTACAGCAGCGGAGTGAAGAAGTCGTTCCAGATGAACACCGCGTTCAGGATGATCACGGTGCCGGTGATGGGGCGCAGCAGCGGGAACACGACCCGGGTGAACGCCTGCCGGTGGTTGCAGCCGTCGATCAGCGCGGCCTGCGCGTAGTCCGGCGGCAGCGCTCGGATGAACCCGGTGTACAGGAATACGGTGAACGGCAGTTGGATGCCGGTGTAGAAGAGCACCATGCCCTGGTACGTGCCGAGCCAGCCGAGGTCGTCGACGAGTTCGTAGAGCGGGATCATGCCGAGCTGGAAAGGCAGCACGATGCCGAGCAGGAACAGGATGTACAGCCCGTAGCCGAGGCCACGGGCGCACCGTGCGAGGTAGTAGGCCCCCGTGGAGCCGAGGACGATCAGCAGCAGCAGACTGACCGCGGTGATGACCGTGCTGTTGACCAGGGCGGGCCCCAGCGAGGCGGAGGACCAGGCGTCGCCGAAGTTTCCGAAGCCGGGCGGCGAGGGCAGCGAGAGGGGCGATTCGGAGATCTGCCGGGGGTCCTTCAGCGCCAGGGTGATCAGCGCGTACACCGGGAACAGGAAGACCATCGCGACGGCGATCATGACCAGTTCGAGGACGTACTGTCCGTACCGCGGCCTGCGGCGCGCGCGCCCGGCCGCCGCCGTTCCGAGGGGCGTCGAGGTGCTCACGCGGTGACCTCCCTGGCACGCAGATAGCGGAGCTGGACCAGGGAGACCGCGGCGACGAACAGCGCGAGGACCAGGGCCACGGCGGTGCTGTAGCCGAACTTCCCGTAGACGAAGGCCTCCTTGTACAGGACGGTCGACAGCGTCTCGCTGGAGGTGCCGGGTCCGCCGTTGGTGGCGGCGTAGACCTGGTCGAAGAGTTTGAGTCCGCCGATGGTCGACAGCATCAGGTTGATCGTCAGTGCCGGGGCCAGCAGCGGCCAGGTGACATAGCGGAAGCGCTGCCAGGAACCCGCCCCGTCGATCCGCGCGGCCTCGTGGAGTTCGGCGGGCACGCCCTGGAGCCCGGCCAGGAAGACGACCATCGAATATCCCGCGTACTGCCAAACGACCATCGCCGCGACGGACCACAGGGCGAGCGAGGGATCGCCGAGCCAGTCCTGACGCAGTCCGCCGAGCCCGACCGCGCCGAGGAGGCCGTTGAGGCCGGCGCCGTTCTCCGGGTTGTAGACGTACTTCCAGAGGATCGCGACCATGACGGGGCTGACCACGGCCGGAGCGAAGAAGATCAGCCGCAGTACCGCGCGGGACTTGATGTTGGTGTGGACACCGAGGGCGAGCAGCAGACCGATGCCGTTCTGGACGACGACCACGGCGATGGTGAGGAGCAGGGTGTTGCCGACGGACTCCAGGGCCCGGCCGTCGTCGAGCAGGGTGCGGAAGTTCTCGGTACCGGTGAAGGAGAAGCCGCCGATCCCGGACCAGTCGGTGAAGGCGTACATCACCCCGGCAAGGCTCGGATAGAGCACGACGATGCCGTAGACGACGAGCGCCGGGACGACGAAGAGCCAGGGCGGGACGGTGTGGTCGCGGTGCCGGACAGGGCGTCCGGGACCGGTCCTCGGACGGTCCCGGGCCGTGTCGGCCGGGCCGGGGACCGTCTTCTCGGAGGTGCTCGTCACGACTTCTTCCCGTAGGCGTCGTCCATCTGTCCCAGTGCGCCGTCGACGTCCGTCTTGCCCGCGAGGAGGTTCTGTACGGCGGCGAAGTGGGCCGGCTGGACCTCGGCGTTGGGCCAGCTCTGGTCCATGAACGGGACGGCCCGGTTGTCGTCGATGAGGGGCAGGAAGCCGTCGAGGGCCGGGTCGGTCTTCGTCGACGCGCCGCGCTTGAACGGGATCGCGGCCACGGACTGCGCCCAGCGGTCGACGTTCTCCTGTTTGCCCAGGAACTCGATGAACTCCTTCGCCGCGGCCGACTTCCCGGACCGCGCGGAGACCCCGAGCCCGACGACGATGCCCGCCGGGATCCACAGGTTCGCGGCGTCGTCACCGCCGGGGAAGGGGAACATACCGAGGTCGTCCGGATTTCGGGCGGCCTGGCGGAAGTTGGCGAGAACGGCGGAGACCTGGACGGCCATCGCCGCCTTGCCGGAGGCGACCATCGAGGTCTGCTGCTCGTACGTCGTACCGTTGGGGTTCTCGTTGAAGAAGCCCCGGCGCTGCAGCTCCTGGTACTTGCCCATCGCGTCGGCCCAGCCGGAGCCGCGGAAGTGCGCCTTGCCGGAGGCCATTTCGGCGTCGAAACCGGGGTTCTTCGCGTAGACGGCGTTGGGGACCAGCGCATAGGTGATCAGCTGGGTGACCCAGGGCGTCTGCGTGCCGAGCGCGATCGGGATGATGCCCTTGGCCTTCAGCTTCGCGCAGACATCGAGGAGTTCGCTCCAGGTCTTCGGCGGTTCGACCCCGGCCTTGGCGAAGGCCTTCTTGTTGTGGATGGCGCCGATGACGCTGCTTCCCGCCGAATACAGATACGTTTTACCCTCGTGCCGGTACGCGGGGTGGAAGTTGGCCGGGACCTCCTTGGCCCACGGCTGCGCGCTGAGGTCGGCGAGCAGCCCGGCCTTGGCCAGCTCGACCATGGACATGGCACTGCCGCTGCCGGGATAGAGCACATGGACATCGGGGGCGTTGCCCCCGGCGAGCTGGGTGCGCACCACCGTCTGCACCTGGTCCGTGGGCGCGAAGGAGGTGGCGAACGCGTTGTCGGGCCGGGACTTGCGATAGAGGGCAACGAGCTCCTCTAACGGCTTCTGCTGGTCGGCGACGCCGACGACGCGCAGCTTGCCCGAACCGCCGCCGGAATCGGAGCAGGCCGTCAGAGCGGGCGGAAGGGCGGCGAGCGCCGCGACCCCGCCGCCGATCCGGAGGAATCCGCGGCGGCCGAGCGTACTGCGGTCCGGCCGGAAGTGAGAACCCGTCGTCATGGTGTGTCCTCCTCGTACGAACAGGCGAACGATGGTTTCGCCGCTGGTCCTGATGTGCGTCGGCTCGGGGTGAGGGACGGCTGTGGCCGGTCCGCCTGGGGCGGGTCGCCGACCGGGGGATGGGCAGCGGTGAAGTGGTAGGCGCCCGAGGACACCCGGTAGAGCACGTGGTCTGCGGCGGTCGAGACCGCCGTGATGTGGCGGTCGCCGGGGCCCGGGACCAGGCCCGATTCGCGGACCGAACCCGGGTCCGTCGTGGGCACGTACACCTCGGCGGTGGCGCCGGGCGGCACCAGGACGCGCAGGACGATCCGGCCGCCCTGCCGCTCCCAGGCCACCGAGACGGTGCCGCGGACCGACTCGTAGCGGGCGCTCGCGTGGCGCAGCCCGCCGGGGCGCGGCCGGATCCGCAGCGTCCGGTACCCCGTGGAGTCCGGCGTCTGGTCCAGGCCGGCGACACCGCGGTAGAGCCACTCGCCGACGGAGCCGAGCGCGTAGTGGTTGAAGGAGTTTATTGACGGCGCCCGGAATCCGGTGCCGGGGGTCCACCCGTCCCAGCGCTCCCAGATCGTGGTGGCACCGTGCCGCAGCGGAAACCGCCACGACGGCACCTCGTCGCGGAGCAGCAGCGCGTGGGCGAGGTCGGCCCGTCCGTGGGCGTCGAGTACGGGCGCGGCGAGCGCCACCCCGAGGAAACCCGTCAGCAGGGCCGGGCCCGCCGACTCGACGAGTTCGGCGAGACGGCGGGCGGCGGCACCGGCGAGCCCGGCGGGCAGCAACTCGAAGGCGAGCGCCAGGAGATACCCGGTCTGGGTGTCGCCCGCGACGCGCACGCTCAGGCCGTCCGCGGCTTCCTCGGAAGCGACGAAGTGCTCGGTGAACGTGCGGCGGATGTCGTCCGCCAGCCGGTGGTAGCGCTCCCCGACGTCCTTCTGCCCCAGGGCCTCCGCAGCTTGTGCGGTGAGCCGGGCGCTGTGCGCGAAGTACGCGGTGGCGACGACATCACGGGGCGTGGGGGTGCCGGGGGCGAGCCAGTCGGAGAAGTGCGGGCCCACCCGGTGTCGCCAGACCAGCCCGGGATTATGACGGTGAATCAGGTCGACCCAGGCGCACATGCCTTCCAGGGATCGGGCGAGGAACCGGGGATCGTCGTAGACGCGGTAGAGGTGCCACGGGACGATCACCCCCGCGTCCGCCCAGCCGGGCGCGCCCTCGTCGGCGACTCCCACGAGGCGCGGGGCGACATTGGTGAAGCCGCCGTCGGGGGTACGGGCGTCGTCGACGTCGCGCAGCCACTTTGTGAAGAACGCGGCGACGTCAGCGTTGAGCGCGGCCGTCGGGAGGAAGACCTGCGCATCGGCCAGCCAGCCGAGCCGCTCGTCGCGCTGCGGACAGTCCGTGGGCACACTGACGAAGTTCGAGCGCTGCCCCCACGCCACACAGTCGTGGAGCCGCCTCAGCTCGGCGTCCGAACAGTGGAACTCCCCGGCCCACGTCGTGTCGCTGTGCAGCGCCACGGCGACGACATCGGACTCGGCCAGCTCCGGGACGCCGCTGATCTCCGCGTACCGGAACCCGTGATACGTGAAGCGCGGCTCGAACACGATCCGCTCGCGGCCGTCCCCGATGAGTACATCGGTCGCGGCGGCGGTGCGCAGATTGGCGGTGTACAGCCGTCGCGACCCGTCCAGCACCTCGGCGTGACGGATTACCACCCGCGCCCCGGCGGCGAGCCGACGGACGGTCAGCCGTACGCGTCCGGCGAGGTTCTGGCCGAAGTCGACGACGTGGGTGCCGGGGGAGACGCGTTCGACCGAGCACGGACGCAGTTCGGTCATCGCCCGGACGGGCTCGTCGGCGGATGCCACCAGCAGGCGGTGATCGGTCCCCGTGACCAGGGCCGGGGACCAGCCGGAGTCGTCGAAGCCGGGAAGCTCCCAGCCGTGGGCGTCGTGCCGCAGGTCATGGCACTCGCCCATCAGCAGATCTGCGTGACGCACCACGCCCGTGCCGGTGCGCCAGGTCCCGTCCGTGACGACCGTGGACCTCCGGCCGTCCGGCCCGGTCAGATGGAGTTCCGCCAGGAACTGGGGGGACGAGCCGTAGTGGGCTCCGGCCCTGCGCGGTTCGAAGCCGACGAATCCGCTCCACCAGCCGTCGGCGACGGTGGCCGCGAGGACGTTCTCGCCGTCGCGCAGCGCCTCGGTGACGTCGTACGTCTGGTACTGGACACGGCGGTGGTAGTCGGTCCAGCCGGGCGCGAGTTCGGCGTCGCCGACGCGTTCGCCGTTGAGCCGGACCTCGTACAGCCCGCGCGCGGTGACATGGAGCCGGGCACTGGTGCCGGCCGATGCGGTGAAGGCGCGGCGCAGGACGGGGCACGGGGCGAGCCCGTGGTCGTCGAGGGCGAACTCGCCCTCGGTGGGCGCGTCCATGATGTCGACAGGACGCGGGTCGTGGGTGATCCACGAGGCCCGCCACTCGCCCACGTGAGTGAATCCGGTCTCGAACCACGAAGTGGCCTCGGTGGGCGTGTCCGACCCGGCCGGCCACACGGAGACCCGCCAGTGGAAGCGGGTACGGCCCGGGAGCGCCGGCCCCGCGTAGTCGACGGCTGTCGCACCGGGATCGGCCACCCGGCCGGAGTCCCAGAGGAGTTGGCCGCCCCCGTCCAGATCCTCGGCGCGCCCGGCGACGCGGATCCGGTACGCCACCGGGTCGTCGCCACGAAGGCCGGAGGCCAGCCGCCAGGAGAGCCGGGGCGCCGGTTCGTCGATCCCCAGCGGGGTGGTGCGGTGCTCGCACCGCAGCGCGTAGGGCCGCAGCCCCCGGGCCCCGGGACGGCCGGTCGCCGCCCCTCCGGCGGGGCGGAGGGCAGGTACACCCGCTGCCGGGGAACCGGACACGAGCATGTCCTTCCGTCGCACCGAATTTCCCGATGTGAAATCTAACGTTAATTCTGTGGCGTGGAGACTATGAGTCGCCCCGAGGGGTGTCAAGGGTGTTGCCGACCTGTCCTCGGTCGCCCGGGATAATGGTCGATGTCTCCCCAACTAACCGCCCCTGAACGGCAATGTGGCCATGTGCGGGTGGTCTTGTGGCGTGTGATTCCCCTGTGATATTCACGCTGTGATTACCACATGGACGGGCGTGAAATCACGTGCCGATCCCACCTCGTACCGGACGGAATTCCGTTCGACGAAGGGACGAGTTTCATGCAAATGAACAGTGGGTCAGGTGGTACCGGAGGGTTCGGAAGACGGGCGATGCTCGGCGGGACGGCTGGTGTAGCCCTCGCTGCAGCCGGCCTGTCGGCGGGCAGGGCCTGGGGCGACGCGCCCTTCCACGAGGATCCGTTCGCCCTGGGGGTGGCGTCCGGCGATCCGTGGCCGGACGGGGTCGTACTGTGGACCCGCCTCGCTCCCCAGCCCCTCGCGCCCGACGGAAGCGGCGGCATGCCGCCGTACGCCTTCGACGTGCAGTGGGAGGTCGCCCGCGACGACCGCTTCCGGTCCGTCGTACGCCGGGGACGGACCCGTGCGGTGCCCGAACTCGCCCACTCCGTCCACGTCGAGGTCTCCGGACTCCAGCCGGGCCGGCACTACTACTACCGCTTCCGCGCAGGCGGCATGCTCAGCCCCGTCGGCCGGACCCGCACCGCGCCCCCGCCGCACAGCCGGCCCCGGGAGCTGGACTTCGCCTTCGTCTCCTGCCAGGCGTGGTTCGAGGGCTTCTACACCGCCTACCGGCACCTCGCCGAGGAGGACGTCGATCTCGTCCTGCACCTCGGCGACTACATCTACGAGAACGCCATCGACGCCATGGGCGGCGTACGCAAGGTCCCCGTCGCCGCCGAGCTGCGCCCCGAGCCGATGAACCTCGTCCAGTACCGCAACCGCCACGCACTCCACCGTTTCGACCCCGACCTCATCGCCGCCCACCAGGCCCACCCGTTCGCCCTCGTCTGGGACGACCACGAGGTCGAGGACAACTGGGCACGCGACAAGTCCAAGACCGACAGCGAACCCGACCAGGATCCGGCGGTCTTCCGCGAGCGCGCGGCGGCCGCGTTCCAGGCGTACTACGAGCACCTGCCGCTACGGCTGCCGAACAAGCCGAACGGCTTCGAGGCCCGGATGTACCGCCGTCTGCGCTACGGACGGATGGCCACCTTCCACATACTCGACACCCGGCTCTTCCGCGACGACCAGCCCTGCGGCGACGGCATCAAGAGCGGCTGCGACGAACGGCTGACGCCCGGCCGCACCATCCTCGGCCCCGAGCAGGAACAGTGGCTGTACCGCGGCCTCGGACGCTCCGACACGACATGGAACATGATCTCCCAGCAGATCCCCGTGACCCAGGTCGACACCGACCCCGGCCCCGGCCAGGCATTCGTGATGGACTTCTGGGACGGCTACGTGGACGCCCGCCGACGGCTGTTCAAGGAGCTCACCGACCGCAACGTGAGCAACCCCGTCGTCCTCACCGGCGACATGCACCGCCACCTCGCCGCCGATCTCAAGCAGAACTTCGACGACCCCGGCTCACCCACGCTCGGTGTCGAGTTCGTCGGCTCGTCCATCTCCACCACCAAGGACGGGATGGACCTGGACCCCTCCGGTGCCAGGCTGCTCGCCGCCAACGAGCACATCAAGTTCACCAACTTCCAGCGCGGCTACGTGCGCTGCGAGCTGACCCGGGACAGCTGCCGCGCAGATTTCCGGGTCCTGCCGTACGTGACCACCCCCGGAGCACCCGTCTCGACCCGGACCTCGTACGTGACCGAGGCCGGCCGGCCGGGTCTCCAGCAGGCCTGAGCGCACCAGGGAGGCGGTGCCCCCGAGAGGGGCGCCGCCCACGTGGCTCACCGGGCGGTGAGCCACGTGGGCGGCGCGGACGAACGGGTACGAGCCCGCCGCGTCCGGGGCCGTGATGGTGACCGTCCGCCCGGACGCCACCTTGCCGGTGCCGGTACCCGTCAAGAGCTCCTCGGGCCGGGCCGCCGCTCCGACGGCACCGCGGCCCGGACGTCAGGAGTCCCGGGACCGGGGAAGGGGCAGGCGCTCCGTGCGCCCCCCGGCCCGAATCCGTCCGGCGTACCGCCGTCGGAAACCGGTGCACCGGCCCGCCGGCAGCTCCCCGGGGTCAGGATTCGCTTGTCGCCGCCATCCCCAGGGTGATCAGGCCGAGCACCACCCAGCCGAACCAGAGCCAGCCGCTGCTCCCCAGCGCCACCGTGTAGGTGGTGACCACGACCAGCGCGGTCAGCGTGAGCACTCCCATGGCCTTCGTGGATCCGGACATGCCCGCACCCTCCTTGTCGGCTGTGTGGCCGTGGATGCCATCGTCACCCCTGAGGCGTGCCCACCGCTACTGCCCGCGCGCCTGCAATGAGGCGAGATAGGCGTTGTACGCCTGCAGCTCCTGGTCACCGTCCCGCTCGGCCCGGCGGTCCGATCGCTTCGCCGCCCGCTGTTCGGATCGGTACCACTGGAAGACCAGCGCGATCAGCACCAGCACCGAGGGGATCTCGCTGAAGGCCCAGGCGATCCCACCCGCCCAGCCCTGATCGCTCAGCGCGTCGATGCCCAGCGAGGCCGGCGGATGCTCGTACGTCCCCACCATCGGCGTCGTCGCCATCATCAGCGCGATACCGAAGAACGCGTGGAACGGCATCCCGGCGAACAGCTCCAGCATCCGCATCACATAGCCGGGCCGGTGCGGCCCCGGGTCGACACCCATGATCGGCCAGAAGAACACCAGGCCGACCGCGAGGAAGTGCACCATCATCGCGATGTGACCGGCCTTCGAACCCATCAGGAAGTCGAAGAGCGGGGTGAAGTACAGCCCGTACAGGCTGGCGATGAAGATCGGGATCGTGAAGGCCGGGTGCGTGATGACCCGCATGTACCGGCTGTGCAGCAGCTTGAGCAGCAACTCGCGCGGACCCGTGCGGCCACGGCCCGCGACCGGCAGAGCACGCAGCGCCAGGGTCACCGGAGCGCCCAGCAGCAGCAGGATCGGCGACAGCATGCTGATCACCATGTGCTGCACCATGTGCACGCTGAACATGACCATGCCGTAGTCGTTGAGCTTGGTGCACATCACCAGAGCGATGCTCAGCACGCCGACGACGAAGAACACGATCCGGCCGACCGGCCAGTCGTCCCCGCGTCTGCGCAGCCGCAGCACGGCGTACATGTACAGGACTATGCCGAGGGCACAGCCGATGAGGAAGAAGGGTTCCGCGGAGAACTGGAGCCCACGTCCCAGCGTGAACGGCGGCAGATCCATGTTCATGCCGTGCCCGCTGTGATCCATCTGTTCACTCCTGCTGGGGGCATCCCCGTTTCGTGCCGGTTGTCCCGACCAGAGTAGGACTGCCCCCGGCTGCAGCTGCGGCCGGGGGCAGTTCGGAGCACGGGGTGCGGCTCAGAGCACGCATTCCGCCTCGGCGTACCGCTCGGCCGGGACGGTCTTCAGCGTCTCCACGGCCTTGTTCAGCGGCACCATCACGATGTCCGTGCCGCGCAGCGCCGTCATCATGCCGAACTCGCCGCGGTGCGCCGCCTCCACCGCGTGCCAGCCGAAACGGGTGGCGAGCACCCGGTCGTACGCGGTCGGCGTACCGCCCCGCTGTACATGGCCGAGGATCACTGGGCGGGCCTCCTTGCCGAGGCGCTGCTCCAGCTCGGTGGAGAGCTGTGTGGCCATCCCCGCGAACCGCTCGTGGCCGTAGATGTCCTTGATCCCCTGCTCGACCTTCATGGAGGTGCCCTCGCGGGGCTTGGCGCCCTCGGCGACCACGACGATCGCGAACTTCTTGCCGGCCGAGAAACGCTTGCCGACCACCTCGGTCAGCTCGTCGATGTCGAACGGGCGCTCCGGCACGACGATGGCGTGCGCACCGGCAGCCATCCCCGAGTGCAGCGCGATCCAGCCGGTGTGGCGGCCCATGACCTCGACGATCAGCACCCGCTGGTGCGATTCGGCCGTCGTCTTCAGCCGGTCGAGTGCCTCGGTCGCGACACCGACGGCCGTGTCGAAGCCGAAGGTCACATCCGTGGAGGCGATGTCGTTGTCGATGGTCTTCGGTACGCCGACGATCGGCAGCCCCGCCTCGGAGAGCAGGTTGGCCGCCTTCAGCGTGCCCTCGCCACCGATCGGGATGATCGCGTCGAGACCGAGATCGGAGACATGGCCCCTGGCCTGTTCCACGCCGTCGCGCAGATGGGCGGGCTGGACCCGGGAGGAACCGAGAATCGTGCCGCCCCGGGCGAGGATGCCGCCGACCGCGTCGAGGTCGAGCTTGCGGTAGTCGCCTTCGAGAAGGCCCTTCCACCCGTCGTGGAAGCCGATGACCTCGTCGCCGTGGTCCACCACCGCACGGTGCACGACGGAACGGATGACGGCGTTGAGGCCGGGGCAGTCGCCGCCGGAGGTGAGCACACCAATTCGCATTGCCGGGGAAACCTTTGCAACGTGGGCCGATGACCGGACCACGTCGTCCGGTTGGATCCCCGCCACCCTACCGGCGCAGGGTGGCGGGACCGAACCGGGCGTCCGCCTGCTGGACTCCGCTCAGACGAGCGGAAAACGCCTCATCAGGCGGGCTGCGTGGCCGACGCGATGCGCTCCGCGCGCAGCGCCTCGTACCAGCGGTCGTCCGTCGGCGGCAGCGCGTTCACATCGAGGGCCAGCTTCAGCAGCAGGTCCGCGATGTGCGGGTTACGTGCCATCACGGGGCCGTGCATGTACGTACCGAAGACGGTGTCGTTGTACGCGCCCTCGGTGCCGTCGCCGGTGCCGTTGCCCCGGCCGAACTGCACCCGGGCGAACGGCCGTGCCGTCGGGCCGAGATGGGTGACGCCCTGGTGGTTCTCGAAACCGGTCAGGGGCGGCAGGCCGAGCTTCGGGTCGATGTCGGCCAGTACGTCACCGACGCACCGGGCCCCCTCGCCACGGGTGGAGACCACATCGAGCAGGCCGAGGCCGGGCTCGCGCTCACCGAGGTCGTTGATGAACTCGTGGCCGAGGATCTGGTAGCCGGCGCAGACCGAGAAGATGATCGCGCCGTTGGACGCGGCCCTGCTGAGCCCGCCGTCGCGGCGCAGCCGCTCCGCGGCGAGACGCTGCGGCCGGTCCTCACCGCCGCCGATCAGATAGATGTCGCCGGACGTCGGGACCGGCTGGTCGCTGCGCACGTCGACGCGCTGCACGTCGAGACCGCGCTGCCGGGCCCGGCGCTCGACCACCAGCGCGTTGCCCTGGTCGCCGTAGGTGCTGAGGAGGTCGGGGTAGACCCAGACCAGACGCAGACCGTTGTTGCTCATGCTTCGTCCTCTCCGGAGGTGGCCGGGGCGGGGGTCAGTTGCCGACACGACGGCGCAGATCCTGGAAGGCGGTGTAGTTGGCAATGACCTCGATACGGCCGGGCGGGGACTGCTGTACGGCCTCGTCGAGGTTCTCGCAGACCCGGAAGTCGAGACCGGCCACTTCGAGGCGGACCGCCAGGTCCAGCTTGCGGTCGCCGAGCACGAAGATCGGGTGACCGGCGAGCTGGGTGTAGTCCACGTCCCACAGCCAGGAGGTGTCCGTGCCGTCCGCGCCGCGGGCGTTGACGGAGAGAATCACCGGCGTGGGCGGCGGGTCGATCAGAGAAAACGTTTCGAGCCAGCCCGCCGGGTTCTTCGCCAGCAGCAGCCGCAGCTCACGGCCGAGGAAGGACACCACGTCGTAGCGGCCCGCGACGGCCTGCACCTGGTACATCCGCTCCAGCGCGACCTGCGGGGGCACACCGAAGACGGCGGCCACGGCGGCGGAGCTGGTGGCGTTGGCCTTGTTGGCCCGGCCGGGCAGCTGGAGATGGATCGGCCAGGCCGAACCGTGCGGGTCCAGGACGTAGTCGCCGTGCAGGACCCAGCTGGGCGCGGGCCTGCGGAATCCGCACTCGCCGCAGAACCAGTCGTCGCCGGGGCGCTGCATCACGCCGCCGCAGGCGGGGCAGGACCAGGCGTCGTCCTTCCACGCCTGCCCCGCCGCGACCCACACCACATTGGGGGAGGAGGACGCCGCCCAGACGATCAGCGGGTCGTCGGCGTTCGCGACGATCACGGCCTTCGAGCCGGACAGTCCCTCACGCCACTTCTCCGCCAGCATCCGGGTCTCCGCCGCGCGGTCCAGCTGGTCGCGGGAGAGGTTGAGCAGCGCGATCACCTTCGGCGTCGTGTCGCGCGCGACTCCGGCGAGGTACTTCTCGTCGACCTCGATCACGCCGTACTGCGCGTCCGAGCCGCCCGCCAGCGCCGAGGTGATGCCCGCCGGCATGTTGGCGCCGAGCGCGTTCGACACGACCGGGCCCGCGGCCCGCAGTGCCTCGGCGATCAGCCGGGTCGTCGTCGTCTTGCCGTTCGTCGC
The DNA here is from genome assembly GCF_053594575.1 of Streptomyces sp. NPDC001880. Lineage (NCBI taxonomy): Bacteria > Bacillati > Actinomycetota > Actinomycetes > Kitasatosporales > Streptomycetaceae > Streptomyces > Streptomyces sp. NPDC001880. Next base: position 124,479 of record NZ_JBSFET010000009.1, on the reverse strand, counting down.
CGACACGAGGATCACGTCCAGGTGCTGCGCCAGCCGCCCCAGCAGGTCGGGGTCGAGCTTGAGCGCCACCCGGCCGCCGATCACCGATCCGCTGCCGCGCCCGGCGGCGCGCGACACCGCCGCCGCGGCCTTTCCCGCCGTCACGGCCAGCTTGGCCCGTGGCGACAGCGGCTCCGTGTTGCCTGCCATCGTCCTAGATCCTCCTTGCATCGGTCCACGCCCAGCCTATCGATGTCCGGCGCGGCGGCCGCACCCTGGCACCGCCGGGAAGGTGGAGGTCACGTGGAACGTACGATTGCGGCCATGCGAAACCGCCCGATCCCCGGCAGTTCCGGACTGATTCGTGCCATGAGCCTGCTCGGCGATCCGGTGCTGCACGGGACCTGTGAACCCGTCACGGACTTCGGCCCCTCGCTCGCCCGCCTCGTCGAGGACATGTACGCCACGATGTACGCGGCCGAGGGAGTCGGCCTGGCGGCCAACCAGATCGGCGTTCCGCTGCGGGTGTTCGTCTACGACTGCCCGGACGACGACGACGTCCGGCACCTCGGGCATCTCGTCAACCCACGGCTCGTCGAGGCCGACGGCATCACCGTACGAGGCCCGGAGGGCTGTCTTTCGCTGCCCGGCCTCGAAGCGGCCACCCCGCGGTTCGACCGGGCCGTCGTCGAGGGCCTCACCGTCCACGGAGACCCGGTCAGGGTCACCGGCACCGGCTTCTTCGCACGTTGTCTCCAGCACGAGTGCGACCATCTCGAAGGCGAGGTCTACACGGACCGGTTGACCGGGCTGCGTCGCAGGAGGGCGCTGCGCGCGGCCCGTCGGGCGCCCTGGGCGCGCACCGGCTGACCACGTCCGCGGTTCAGAATCCGGGGCCGCCCGGCCGGTCGCCCGCGGCGGACAGCCTGCCCCACAGCAGATCGGCCAGACTGCTCACCAACTGCTCACGGGAGCAGGGGCGTTCGCCCAGCCACCAGTCGCCGGCCGCGTGCATCATGCCGACGATGCCGTGGCCCCAGATGCGCGCCATGGCCTCGCTGTCCGGGCCCAGGTCCACCCGCTCGGCGATCACCAGGGCGAGTTCCTCGCCGAGCCGGCGCAGCAGCGGCGCCGAGTGCCGTCCGACGTCGAAACCCCGCTCCGCTGCGGGCGCCGCGTCGTCGGCCGGGTGCATCAGGAAGCGGTAGACCTGCGGACGGGCCTCGATCGCCGCGAGATAGGTGTCGAGCGTCGACTCGACGCGCCGGCGGCGCTCGGCGGGGGCGTCGAGCGCCGCCCGCAGGGCGATCAGCAGAGCGTCGGTGTGACGCTTGGCGAGGGCGCGGTAGAGCCCGCCCTTGTCGCCGAAATGCCGGTACAGGATGGGTTTGGTGATGCCCGCCTCGGCCGCGATGGCGTTCATCGAGGCACCCGGCCCGTCTCTGAGCACCACGCGGTCGGCGGCTTCGAGCAGCTCGCGGCGGCGGCTCTCGGCCGCTGTCCGCTGGCGCTCTGCCTGTCGTGTGCTCTCCATGTCGCCTCTCCCCGCCCTGGCCGTGCACATGTGCGTCCTGCCTGCGCAACGTAACACCCTGCCCAGCACCGTGCGGATGGTAACCCGGGCGGTTGACAGAGGCTACTTGCCGGTAACAGACTGCGGTTACCGCAAGTAACGAGTGGTTTTCACGGCAGTACGTGGAGGGGAACATGGCGGAGTTCACGCTCGAACTCAATGACGACCAGAAGCAGGTCCGTGACTGGCTTCACGGCTTTGCCGCGGATGTGATCCGTCCGGCGGCTTCGGAGTGGGACGAGCGTGAGGAGACGCCCTGGCCCGTCATCCAGGAGGCGGCCAAGGTGGGCATCTACTCCCTCGACTTCTACGCCCAGCAGTTCTTCGACCCGACGGGGCTCGGCATTCCGATGGCGATGGAGGAGCTCTTCTGGGGGGACGCGGGCATCGCTCTGTCCATCGTCGGTACCGGCCTGGCGGCCGTCGGCGTCCTCGCCAACGGCACCGAGGAGCAGATCGGCACCTGGATCCCGCAGATGTACGGCGACGCCGACGACGTGAAGGTCGCGGCCTTCTGCTCCTCCGAGCCGGACGCCGGTTCCGACGTCGCCTCGATGCGTACCCGCGCGGTGTACGACCAGGCCAAGGACGAGTGGGTGCTGAACGGCACCAAGACCTGGGCGACAAACGGCGGCATCGCGGGCGTCCATGTCGTCGTCGCCGTGGTCGACCCGGAGCTGGGTTCCAAGGGGCACGCCTCGTTCATCGTGCCGCCGCACACTCCCGGCCTCTCCCAGGGCCAGAAGTTCAAGAAGCACGGCATCCGCGCCTCCCACACCGCCGAGGTCGTCCTGGAGGACGTCCGGGTTCCCGGTCACTGCCTGCTCGGCGGCAAGGAGAAGCTCGACCAGCGCCTGGCACGGGCCCGGGAGCGCGCCGCCTCCGGTGGCGAGCGGGTGAAGAACGCCGCGATGGCCACCTTCGAGGCGTCCCGCCCGGCGGTCGGCGCGATGGCGGTCGGCACCGCCCGCGCGGCGTACGAGGTGGCGTTGGACTACGCGAAGACCCGCACCCAGTTCGGCCGTCCGATCATCGACAACCAAGGCGTCGCATTCCAGCTCGCCGACATGCGTACGCAGATCGACGCGGCCCGGCTGCTGGTCTGGCGCGCCTCGTGGATGGCGACCACCGGCAAGCCGTTCACCTCGGCCGAGGGCTCCATGTCCAAGCTGTACGCGAGCGAGACGGCGAAGAAGGTCACCGCCCAGGCCGTCCAGATTCTCGGCGGCAACGGCTTCACCCGTGAGTACCCGGTGGAGCGGATGCACCGGGACGCGGCGATCTACACGATCTTCGAGGGCACGAGCGAGATCCAGCGCCTGGTCATCGCCCGCACCCTCTCCGGCATGCCGATTCGCTGAGACCGTCCCGCCGGGGCTGCACCCGATCGCCGGACGGGCCCGGATTCCGGCCCGTCCGGCGACCGGGGACGCGGTATGTCAGGCCGGCAGGAGGGACTCGATGGCCGTGACGAGCTCGGGCGACTCCGGCTCGACGCGCGGGCGCAGACGCGCGACCGGCTCGCCCGCCGGGGAGATGAGGAACTTCTCGAAATTCCACTGCACGTCCCCGGCCTCGCCGTCCGCGTCCGCCAGCCGGGTCAGCTCGGCGTAGAGCGGGTGGCGCCCTTCGCCGTTCACATCGGTCTTCTCCAGCAGCGGGAAGCTGACCCCGTACGTCGTCGAGCAGAAGGTCTGGATCTCCTCCGGGCTTCCCGGCTCCTGGCCGGCGAACTGGTTGCACGGCACGCCGAGTACGGTGAAGCCGCGGTCCGCGTACTCGTTCTGGAGCTTCACCAGGCCCGCGTACTGCGGGGTGAGCCCGCACTTGGACGCGACATTCACCAACAGGACCACCTTGCCGCGGTAGTCGGCCAGGGAGGTGGGCTCGCCGGCGAGGGTGCGCAGCGGGATGTCGTGCAGCGTCATGAGGGTCTCCTCGTAGATGTGACTTCCGCAGCCATTGTCACGCCCCGAGCCGGTCCGTACGAAGCCGGTCGCCGGCCGCCTGCGGCCCGCGCACGCCGCCTGCCTGCGGAAGTCCCGCCACCGCGTCGAACGCGGCATGACCCCGATGAGCGACCCGCGTACGGTGTGCACCGGGCGTCGAACTCCTGTGCCCCGTCCGGGAGATCGGCACGAGGCCCGGCGCTCGCGTAGTCACCGGGAAGGCACTGCGTGCGCGGAGCCGATCGCCTTGTAGCAGAGCGTCGTCGGCTTCAGGACCCCGGCCGGGTCCGCGGCATAGTCCGGAATCGAACCGCACTCCGTCCAGCCCGCCGAACGGTGGAGCCGCTCGGCGGGACTTCCGCTCTCGGTGTCCGGGGCCAGCAGTGTGACGCCCGTTCCGGCGGCCGAGCGCTCGGCGGCGTCGAGCAGCGACCGGCCGCGGGCCGACGCGGGCGCGGTGCGGAAACGGTCGTCCTGCCGACCGGGCGCCGACGTGACACTCTTGTTCGGGGAGGCCCCGGTGGCCACTCGGCCCACCGCGTTGCCCGCTACCCGAGGAGGCCACCATGGCAAGTACCGCCAACGGACCGAGTGTGGCACCCCACGCCACCCCGAGGCCGAACCAGCCCATCCGGATCGACTGGACCACCTTCGCCGCGGTGCTGATGATCTTCGGCGGAGCGATGGCGATCTTCGAGGGAATCGCGGCCGTCGCCAGGAGCAACATGCTCATCGCCACGCGCGACTATGTGTTCCGCTTCAACCTCGCCGGCTGGGGCTGGATCCATCTCGCTCTGGGCATCGTCATCGTTCTCGCCGGCTGCACGCTGTTCACCGGAGCCGCCTGGGCCCGTGTGGCGGGCATCGTGGCCGCGGGTCTGGGAACACTCGCCAACTTCCTCTGGCTGCCCTACTACCCGCTCTGGTCCGTCGTGCTCATCGCCATCAACGTCTTCATCATCTGGGCGCTGTGCGCGAATCCGCAGCAGGAGGAGAAGAACCTCTGAGGTCACGGCAGAGGCCCGTCACCAGGGCGACACCGCCCACCGCTCCCACGGACATCGCCGTGAAGGTCGGCACGGTCCTTGTCTCCTCGGCGTCGCAACCCGTCCGGAACACGCAGTCCGGCAAGCGTCCACAAGCAGAAAGCACAAGGCGCGGCTTCCGCCGTGACACACCCGCTGTGCGCCCACGGTGATTCCCGTACTGCCATTCGCCCGGACCAGCGGGCAGCACCGCCTCCCGGGAAGGCTCAGACGTCATTGGCCGCGGGAAGCCGCCCCGCCCGAACCGCGTCGACGAGAGCCTGGTGGTCGCGCTCGTTCCGGTCGGCGTACTTCTCGGCGAAACGCGTCAGGGCCTGGTCGAACGAGCAGCCACGCCCCAGGTACGCCGCGATGGCGATCCGGTCGCCGGAACGCGCGTGGGCGCGGGCCAGGGTGGTGCCGCACGCCTCGCCGAACGCACGCATGCCGGACGGCACCATGTCCTCCGGGCCGACCATTCCCTTCCAGTCATGCAACTGGCGTACGTAGAAGTCGCGGCGCCTGCCGTCGATCCCCTCCACCTGCCCCCAGCCGAGAAAGATGTCGCCCGCCGCCTGCATCAGCCGCTGCCCCGCGACCACGCGCTCGCCCTGGTTCCGGTACGGGCCGGGGCCGGTGTGGGGCGTGAGCACCGAGGCGTCGGCCTCCTTGGCCTGGAGGAGCAACGGGTCCTCGCCGTCCCTGCCGAGCATCAGGATGACCCAGCACCGTGTGCCGACACTGCCGACGCCGACCACCTTGCGCGCCATGTCCACGAAGCGGAAGTCGGAGAGCAGGGTCCGCCGGTCCGACGGCAGGCTCCGTCCGTAGCGCCTGATCAGGGCGCGGAACTGCTCCTGCGTCGCGTCGCGCTCGCCCTCCGGGAGCAGATCGGCGACCGGTACGAGCAGCGGCGGGTCCGCCGCGATGCGCGGCCGGCCGTGCACGGTCTCGGTGAGTCTGCCGAAGGCCTGCAGATTGTCCCGTGTGCGGGCCTTCGCCGCGGCCCGTGCCAGCCGTTTGCGGCCGCGCTTCGCCAACTGCCCGGACACCAGCGTTTCGAGACCGCGGATGTCGATCCGTGAGTACCACACGTCGAGATTGCGCATACCGGCGAACCGGATCATCGACTCCCGGTACGACCTCACCGTGGTCAGCACGATGTCCGCGCGTTCCCTGTCGGTGAAGCCGTTCGCCCGGCCCGCGACGACGAAGCTGGTCGCCAGGCGTTTGATGTCCCACTCCCAGGGGCCGGGCGACGTCTCGTCGAAGTCGTTGATGTCGAACAGCAGATTCCGTTCCGGCGAGGCGAGCAGCCCGAAGTTCATCAGATGGGCGTCGCCGCACAGTTGGGCCCTGATCCCGGAATCCCCGGTCGTGGCCAGATCGGAGGCCATGATCGCGGCAGCGCCGCGGTAGAAGCGGAAGGGGGACTCGGCCATTCGTCCGTAGCGGATCGGTACGAGCTCGGGCAGCCTGGTCGCGCACTGGGCTTCGAGGACGGCCAGCGGGTCGGGCCGGCCGGCCGACGGTTCGAACTCGGCATGGCTCGATCGCGGTATTCCGCGCCGCGCCCCCCTGCCGCGAGCCGCCCGCTGCTCGGGTGTCGCATCCGGTGACGTTCTGAGCGTCGAGGCCGCGTCCGGGGGCATCGGCTCCGGGTCCTTGGGCATCGGGACCTCCTGACTGCTCCACGGGCGCGCACCGTTCCCGCCGCACCGCACCGGCCGGCGCGACGCCGCCCTGAGTCCGATCATCGCGGCTCGCACCGGTTCCGGCATCATCTGGACCACGCCGTCACGCCGCGCGCCCGCACCGCCACGGGCGGCCCGAGCGGGCGATCACGGGGGCCGGGGACAGCGGGACCGAGAACGATCCTCGTGGTCCCGAACACCGGAGAGCCGGCCGTCGCGGTCCTCACCGTCCGCGTGGCGGACGGGCCGGCACGACCCCGGCCGTACGTGGACTCGCCTGCGAGGGCCGGCTGCGCAAGTCCCGCCACGCCTTCGAGAGGACGCTCACCCACGCCAAACACGTCGGCCTGTTCGCCGCGGAGATCGGCCCAAGCGGCGAGCAACTCGGCCATTTCCGAAAGGTGTTCATCCGTCTCTCGCTCATCACGGCGGTCCGGACCACGGACGAGGCACTGGGCCGACGGCGCTCAGGGCGACGGCGGCCGCGACGGGGGACCGAGGAGGACGGCGGTGTCGCCCGGCCGGACATCCGGGGTGTACGCGTGGGTGACCGGAGCGAGCCGCCCGTCGGCGCGTACGACGAACAGCACGTCGTGCCCGGCCGGGACGGCCCCGTCGGCCCGCCGCGTCAGCACCCGGGCGCCGGCCTCGTACCGGCGGGCCAGCTCCGGCTGGGTCAGGCCGGGGCGGAAGAGGGGCTCGCCCCCGGTGTACGGCGCCACCACGCCCTGGCTGTCGGCGCCCGGAGCGAGCCGGTGGACCGGGCCCTCGACGGTCTCCCGCAGCGTCATGGCGGCCAGTGCGTTGAAGCCGTCCTCCTCGGTGAGCAGCAGCACACCGGTGATGCCCTCCAGCTCCGCCCCGGCACCCGAGGCCGCAGCGAGCAGTTCCCCCGGCGCCAGCGGCAGCCCGGCCTCCTCGATCCGGGTCCGCTGGCGCCCGCTGCCCGCCCACATCAGAACGTCCAGCCCCGCGGAGCTCAGCGCGCGCCCCAGGTCGACCGCCCAGGGCGAACCGCCCACCAGCAGCGGCCGGGACCGGGACGGGCGCAGCACCCCGAGCCGCCGGGCGACCGGAAACGCCGTCAGGCCGTACAGCGTGACGGTGGCGACGATCACCACGAAGGTCGCGGGCAGGATCCGTTCGGCGCCGTCGACGCCCCGCGCCACCAGAGTCGCGGAGAAGGTGGAGGCGGTCGCCGCGGCGACGATGCCGCGCGGGGCCATCCACCCGATGAACCACCGCTCGCCGCCGCGGACATCGGTCCCGGCCGTCGCCACCAGCGCCACGAGCGGACGTACCACCAGGACCAGCAGGGCGACCAGCGCGAGCGAGGGCAGCACCACGTGCCGCAGCGAGGCCGGGGTGACCGTGGCCGGGATGGAGATGAACAACAGACCGATGATCAGCGAGACCAGTGTGTCCAGGAACGGCCGGCGGGCCGGAAGGTCCAGGCCCGGCAGATTCGCCATGGCCATTCCCATCACGACCGCGGAGATGAGCCCGGTGTCCTCGCGGAGCGCGTCGCAGGCGGCCGCGATCCCGATCACCGCGGCGATCTGCGTGGAAGCGGCCAGTTCCTCGCTCAGCCGGGCACGGCGCAGCAGCAGCCACAGCACACCCGCCCCGATCACGCCGCCCAGCGCACCCACCGCGACGCTGGCCGAGAATTGCTCCAACTGGCTTCCGAAACCCTTGAGTTCACCGGCAACGACGGCGTGGAAGACGAGCGCCCCCAGGACGCCGCCGACCGGGTCGATCAGGGAGCCCTCCCAGATCAGGACGCGTTGCAGCCGCTCGGAGGGCCGGACGAAATTGAGCAGCGGCCCGACGACCGTCGGCCCGGACACGACGAGAATCGCGCCCAGCATCACCGCCGCACCCTTGGACATGTCCAGCACCGGCGCGGCGAACAGCGCGGCGGACAGCCAGGTGATGAGCGCCCCCAGCAGGATCAGTCTGACCACGATGCGACGCGTATGGCCCCGCAGCCGCCCGAACTCCAGGCCGAGCCCGGCCTCGTAGAGAATCACCGCCACCGAGAGGGAGACCAGCGGGGAGAACGCCTCGCCCAGCAGCCTCTCGGGGTTGACGTCGTCCGTCAGCGCCCCGGCGGTGAAGCCGACCGGCAGCAGGATCAGCAGTGCGGGCACCCGCAGCCGGCTCGCCACCAGCTGGGAGCCGACCGCCAGAACCACGATGAGGCCCACCCCCGTCATCACTTCATCGGCCGTCATCTCCGTGCCTCCCTGGACGCCGTGCTGCCCGGCAACCATCGGCGGCGGTGGCAGAGAGGCAGGGTGCGGCTCGCGCCACTGGGCCGTTGGAGTGACCCCCTGTCCCTCCGACGGCCCAACGGGTCCGTGACCCCGTGCCCCTGACCAAGATGCGCACCGGCCCGCCCACTGCTCCAATGACGGAGACACAGGCCCCGGCCGACCGCGGGGCAGTCGAGATTCTGAGGAGCCGGTGTGAGCAGCGAGACCGACGAGACGGGGCCGATCGACTACCTGGTGATCGAGTTCCCGGGAAGCCGGATGACGGGCGAGGGACTGCCCCTGCTGGTCGACCTGGTCGACCGGGGAATCATCCGGATCCTGGATCTGGTCTTCGTCAGGAAGAACCAGGACGGAACGGTGGACGGCGTGGAACTCTCCGAGCTGACCACGAACGGCCACGAAGACCTCGCCGTCTTCGAAGGGGTGTCCTCAGGACTGCTCGGCCGGGACGACATCGACGAGGTGAGCGCGGTCCTCGAAGCCGGCAGCGCCGCCGCAATCGTCATCTACGAGAACGTGTGGGCCGGACCTCTCGCGGCCGCCCTGCGCCGCTCCGGAGGACGCCTCGTCGCCAACGGGCGCATCCCGGTCCAGGAGATCCTGGCGTCGCTCGACGCGGCCGAGGCCGGGGCCCAGGCCTGAGAGGCTGCCGGGTGACCTCGGATCGGAAGGCGGACGCGGTCCGGTGCGAGCGGTTCCAAGGCGGAGGAGGGAGTCGGATGGGGCCTCCCCTGCTCGAGCGGAGCCGAGAGCTCGGGGAAGGAGCGTTGGCGACCGACGACAACGCGGGAAGCGTGCGTGCCAGGGCGTGGCCGCCCGGTCGGAGGTCACCCGACAGCCTCTGAGTCACCGTCCTGGGCCGGACGGCCCGCGCAGCGGATCGCATGCCCTACCCGCAGAGCCAGTTCATAAGGAGATGCACCATGCCAGGCCTTCTTCGAGGCGTCGCCCGTACAGCGGTGATCGCCGGAACCGCCACCTCGGTCTCCAACCGGGTCTCCCGACGGCAGGCGGGCCGCTGGGCGCGCCAGGACGCCGAGCAGGCGCAGGCCCAGCAGGCCGCCGCGGCGCCCCCGCCCCCGGCTGCCACGTCCCTCGCGCCGGAGGACGAGATGAGCAACAAGATCGCTCAGCTCAAGGACCTCGGCGACCTCAAGAGCCAGGGAGTGCTGAGCGAGAGCGAGTTCGAGGCACAGAAGGCCAGGATCCTGGCCTCCTGACCGGCCGGGCCGTGCGGCCCCGCCTTGCGCACCCGGCTCATGTGCGCTTGTCGTCCCAGGGCGTGCCCAGCCAGCTGTCGAAGGTACGGATCAGCGCGCTCAGCGCGGCTGCGAGCCGCCAGTCGACCCATGGCGCGTGGACATGGATCTCGTCGTCGTCCGAGAGGAACTCCAGCGGAACCTCCCGGCCGGCCCGCCAGATGATGCGCCGCGGCCCGCGTGCCACATCGCCCCCGCCGCTCAGGAGACTGCCCACACCGATCGCGACCTGGATCGGGAACAGCAGCCACCACACGTACCACCAGAAGATCCGGCCCTTGAGGCCGACCGCCTCCGGGCAGCCCGCCTGGGCGACCGTCCAGCGGGTCCGCAGCCCCTTGCCGGAGAGGGCCTTCTCCCGGACGAGCGTGCCGATGAGCTCGCCCTGCGCGCCCAGTACCCGGTACGTGGCGACGCCGTCGGCCGCGGACGCGGTGACCAGGGTGGCCAGCCGGGCCCGGCGCTCGGGGTCGGCCCACAGGACCAGGGAACGCGCACCCGTCCTGCGGGCCGCGAGATACGCCGGTATCCCGCCCTCCGGCAGTTCGCGCTCCACATGGGCGACCACCCGGGACGCGCCGCCGGGCGCGTCGGCGAACTCGATGACATGGCCGACGGGCGAGATCTCCACGCCGACCGGCTTCAAGGTCAGCACGCTGCTCACCAGTGAACTCCTCCGCTGTGTGCTGCCAGGACGTCGCACAGCGGACGGACGTCCTGAGAAGATCGATCCGTGGAAACCGCCGAGCCCTTCCCCGAGCCCATCTCCGCAACCGGCACCGAGCCCTCGCCCGAGGACGACCCGGCCGGCCGCCCTGCCCGGCGACAAGTGGTGCGCTGCCGCATGTGCGGCCGCTCGCTCACCGGTACGGAATCACGCCGCACCGGCCTCGGCCCCGCCTGCGACGCCAAACTCCACCCCGCGCCGCCGGACATCCGCACCCGCCGCCACGAGGTCGAGCAGGACCCGCTGCCCGGCATCTGATCCGGGCAGCGGACTATTCGCCGAGACGGCGGAACAGCCCCTCCTGCACCACGGAAACCAGCAGATTGCCGCCGCGGTCGTAGATCCGGCCACGTGCCAGCCCCCGTCCGCCGGTGGCGACCGGCGACTCCTGGTCGTACAGGAACCACTCGTCGGCCCGGAACGGCCGGTGGAACCACATCGCGTGGTCCAGCGACGCCACGGCCGGCCCTCGTCGGTGGTCCGGCCGGCCGCGACCAGCGCCTGCCCGCCGAAGACCCGTTGCTGGGACTCCTGCGGGCTGCGCCCACGGAAGATGTTGACCTCGATCCGCTCCAGGTCGAGCAGATCGACCAGGCGCTCGGCGGGATTCGTCATGCCGTTCGTCCCCCACTCTCCCAGCGACGCCGCCCCCACGGCGTTACGCCCTCACAGCTGACCGACAGAGGTCACGCGGACCACGGCCCGGCCCTCCTCGTCGGAAGCGGCCAGGTCGATCTCCGCGCTGATGCCCCAGTCGTGGTCGCCGTTCGGGTCGGCGAAGGTCTGCCGGACCCGCCACAGACCGTGCGCCGCGTCCTCGTCGATCTTCAGCAGCTTCGGGCCGCGGGCGTCCGGACCGGTGCCCAGGTCGTCGTACTCGTCCCAGTAGGCGTCCATCGCCTCGCCCCACGCGTCCTCGTCCCAGCCCGCGTCGCCGTCCAGCTCACCGAGCTCACCGACCTTGTCCAGAGCGGCCAGCTCCACCCGGCGGAACATCGCGTTGCGCACCAGCACCCGGAAGGCACGGGCGTTGGCCGTGACCGGCTTCACCTCGTCGGCCCGCTCCTGCGCCTCCTCGGCGGTCTCCACCTCCGGGTTGGCCAGCTGCTCCCACTCGTCCAGCAGACTGGAGTCCACCTGGCGGACCATCTCACCCAGCCAGGCGATCAGGTCCTCCAGGTCCTCGGACTTGAGGTCGTCCGGGATGGTGTGCTCCAGCGCCTTGTACGCACTGGCGAGATAGCGCAGCACAATGCCCTCGGTACGGGCCAGCTCGTAGTTGGAGGTGAACTCCGTGAACGTCATGGCGCGTTCGTACATGTCACGGATCACGGACTTCGGCGAGACGGGGTGGTCGCCCACCCACGGGTGGCTCCTGCGGTAGACGTCGTACGCGTGCCACAGCAGCTCGCTCAGCGGCTTCGGGTATGTGACCTCCTGGAGCAGCTCCATCCGCTCTTCGTACTCGACGCCGTCCGCCTTCATCTGCCCGACGGCCTCACCGCGTGCCTTGTTCTGCTGCGCGGCGAGGATCTGCCGGGGGTCGTCGAGCGTCGACTCGACGACGGAGACCATGTCCAGGGCGTACGAGGGGGAGTCCTGGTCCAGCAGGTCGAACGCGGCCAGCGCGAAGGTGGACAGCGGCTGATTGAGCGCGAAGTCCTGCTGGAGATCGACGGTGAGCCGGACGATCCGGCCCTCCGCGTCCGGCTCGTCGAGCTGCTCCACGACACCGCCGTCCAGCAGCGAACGGTAGATCGCGATGGCCCGGCGGATGTGCCGCAGCTGCGCCCGGCGCGGCTCGTGGTTGTCCTCCAGCAGACGCCGCATCGCCTCGAATGCATTGCCCGGACGCGCGATCACGGACAGCAGCATGGTGTGCGTGACCCGGAAACGGGAGGTCAGGGGCTCCGGGTCGGACTGGATCAGCTTGTCGAAGGTGGTCTCCGACCAGGCGACGAAGCCCTCGGGGGCCTTCTTGCGGACCACCTTGCGCTTCTTCTTCGGGTCGTCGCCCGCCTTCCTGACCGCCTTCTCGTTCTCGATGACGTGCTCGGGCGCCTGCGCCACGACGAAGCCCGCCGTGTCGAAGCCGGCCCGGCCCGCACGGCCGGCGATCTGGTGGAACTCCCGGGCGCGCAGCGTACGGACGCGGGTGCCGTCGTACTTGGTGAGCGCCGTGAACAGCACGGTGCGGATGGGGACGTTGACGCCGACGCCGAGGGTGTCCGTACCGCAGATCACCTTCAGCAGACCGGCCTGGGCGAGCTTCTCCACCAGGCGCCGGTATTTCGGCAGCATGCCCGCGTGATGCACGCCGATGCCGTGCCGTACATAACGGGAGAGGTTCTGGCCGAACTTGGTGGTGAAGCGGAAGTTGCCGATCAGGTCGGCGATCTTCTCCTTCTCCTCCTTCGTGCACATGTTGATGCTCATCAGCGACTGCGCCCGCTCGACGGCCGCGGCCTGGGTGAAGTGCACGATGTAGACGGGCGACTGCCTGGTGTCCAGGAGTTCGGTGAGGGTCTCGGTGATCGGGGTCAGCCGGTACTCGTAGCTGAGCGGGACCGGCCGGGTCGCGGAGCGCACCACGGAGGTGGGGCGGCCGGTACGGCGGGTCAGATCCTCCTCGAACATCCGGACGTCACCGAGCGTGGCCGACATCAGGACGAACTGCGCCTGCGGCAGTTCCAGCAGCGGGATCTGCCAGGCCCAGCCGCGGTCCGGCTCGGCGTAGAAGTGGAACTCGTCCATCACGACCTGGCCGATGTCGGCGTACTTGCCGTCACGCAGCGCGATGGAGGCCAGCACCTCGGCCGTGCAGCAGATCACCGGGGCGTCGGCGTTGACCGAGGCGTCGCCGGTGAGCATGCCGACGTTCTCCGTACCGAACAGCTTGCACAGGTCGAAGAACTTCTCCGAGACCAGAGCCTTGATCGGCGCGGTGTAGAAGGTGACCTTGTCCTGGGCCAGCGCGGTGAAGTGCGCACCGGCCGCGACCAGGCTCTTTCCGGAACCGGTCGGGGTGGAAAGGATCACATTCGCGCCGGAGACCACTTCGATCAGCGCCTCCTCCTGGGCCGGATAGAGGGTGATGCCCCGCGTCTCGGTCCATGACGAGAAAGCCTCGAAGAGGTCGTCGGGGTCGTCGGTCGGGGGCAGCTGATCGATAAGGGTCACGCCCCCATCTTGCCTGCCTTCCGCCCGGATGAGGGAACCGGACGACAGTATGAAGATCACGGGCGATACGCTTCCCACTCAACTCGGCCGTGCCGTGACGGCAATGGCAGCGATACGACTCCGGGGGCGGGAAGAACCATGATGGGACCGGCACACTCTCTGTCAGGGGCGGCGGCCTGGCTGGGGGTGGGTGCGGCGGCGGCGGCCGCCGGCCACGCGATGCCGTGGCCCGTCCTCGTGGTCGGGGCGCTGATCACCGCCGGAGCCGCGCTGGCCCCGGACCTGGACCACAAGTCCGCGACCATCTCGCGCGCCTTCGGGCCGGTGTCCCGGGGGCTCTGCGAGATCGTCGACAAGCTCTCGCACGCCGTCTACAAGGCGACCAGGATGCGGGGCGACTCACACCGCAACGGCGGCCACCGCACCCTGACGCACACCTGGGTCTGGGCCGTCCTGATCGGCGCGGGGGCCTCCGCCGCGGCGGTCACCGGCGGCCGGTGGGCGGTCCTGGCGATCCTCTTCGTCCATCTGGTGCTCGCCGTCGAAGGGCTGCTGTGGCGGGCCGCCCGGGTGTCCAGCGACGTCCTGGTCTGGCTGCTCGGCGCGACCAGCGCCTGGATACTGGCCGGCGTCCTGGACGAACCCGGCAACGGCTCGGACTGGCTGTTCACCGCCCCCGGCCAGGAGTATCTGTGGCTCGGGCTGCCGATCGTGCTCGGCGCCCTCGTCCACGACATCGGCGACGCGCTGACCGTCTCCGGCTGCCCGATCCTGTGGCCCATCCCGATCGGCCGCAAGCGCTGGTACCCGGTCGGCCCGCCGAAGGCCATGCGGTTCCGGGCCGGGAGCTGGGTGGAGCTGAAGGTGCTCATGCCGGCGTTCATGGTGCTCGGGGGAGTGAGCGGAGCGGCCGCGTTGAACTTCATCTGACGGCGCACCGCCCTGGGCCGCCCGAGGCCCGGGCCGTCCCAGGGCTGTCCGTATCGCGCCGAGGCCGCGATGCGAACGGCCGGGCCGGGCCTTGGCAGGGCCCGTGCCCGGCCGGCCGCTCAGGCCTTCTCGGGGTTCTCCGAGTCCATGCCGGAGCGGGCCTTCTTCCACTCACCGCGGGTGAAGTCCGGGATCTGCTGCGGCGCACCCTTCGCCCGGATGGACAGGTGACTGAGCGGCACGGGGGACGTCCAGGTCGCCGCGTCGTACACGTCGAAGTCGGGGACGAGGCCGAGACGCATGCACTGCATCAGCCGGAACACCAGCATGTAGTCCATGCCGCCGTGACCGCCCGGCGGATTGGCGTGTTCCTTCCAGAGCCAGTGGTCCCACTCCTGGTACTCGGAGAAGTCGCCCCAGTTGTCGTTGGTGTGGTCGGGCTCGATGTAGATCCGGGCGGGGTAGTCCTCGAAGACGCCCTTCGTGCCGCCGAGGCTGTTGATCCGCGAGTACGGATGCGGGGTGGACACGTCGTGTTCCAGCCGGATGACCCGTCCCTTGGCGGTCTGGACGAGACTGATCGTCCGGTCGGACTCGATATAGGTCTCCTTCCAGCTCGGGTCGCCGGCCGGCATGTTCTTCTTGCGGTACTCGGCGAGTCCGAGGGACGGGGAACCGACGCTGGTGATGCTCACCGCACGGTCTCCGCGGTTGATGTCCATGTAGTTGGCGACCGGGCCGAACCCGTGGTTGGGGTAGAGGTCGCCCCGCAGCCTGGTGTGCCAGAGCCTGCGCCAGGGGCCTTCGTAGTAGTCAGGGTCGAACATCAGGCCACGCAGATCATGGTTGTACGCGCCGGCGCCGTGCAGCAGGTCACCGAAGAGACCGGCATGCGCCATGCGCAGCACCCGCATCTCGTTCCGCCCGTAACAGCAGTTCTCCAGCTGCATGCAGTGGCGCCTGGTGCGCTCGGACAGGTCGACCAGCTCCCAGAGCTGGTCGAGCTGGAGGGCGATCGGACACTCCACACCGACATGCTTGCCGTTCAGCATGGCGGTCTTCGCCATCTGGAAGTGGAAGTCCCACGGCGTCGCCACATAGACGAAGTCGATGTCTCCGCGCTTGCAGAGGTTCTCGTAGTCGTCCTCACCGTTGGTGTAGACGGCAGGTGCCGGCTGACCCGCGGCGGTCACCTTCGCGGCGGCCCGCTGGGCCTTCGCCTTGACCGGGTCGCAGACGGCGACGACCTGTACGCCGCTGACGGCGAGAAAGAGATCGATCATGCTGCCGCCGCGGTTGCCGAGCCCGACGATGCCGACCCGGACCGTGGAGCGCCGGTCGAAGGGGACCCCCACCATGGTCCGGCCCTGGCGCTTCGGAGTCTGCGCCTGGTCCGCGGCGGCCTCCGGGCCCCGGCCGGTGGCGGCGTACGCGGTGGAGCTGCCGAGGGCGCCGAGCCCGAGCCCGGCGCCGGCCACCGAGGCGGTCGTCCAGAGCACCGAGCGGCGGCTCATGGAGCCCTCGTCGCCGCCCTGCGTACCGTCGTTCTGCTGTGCTGCGTCGTTCATCGATCCTCCGTGAAGGGGGTCTGACGTGCGCGGCTGGTGAATGAACCTCGGTAAGGACCTTGGTAGTTGGGTCTGCCGTTGCGCAAGGGGAGCGATTGGACTCCCGTTTCGAAACCATGGACTTTCGTGGTTGCGCGAAAACGCCGGGCGGGCTCGAAGATCTCGAGCCCGCCCGGCGATCCAGGGCGACTACGGGGGCCGGCGGCCCTCGTGATCAGCGCACAACAGCCCCCGGCCGGGTGGCCCGTTCCAGTTCGATCAGCACCGAGTAGTACGAGTGGCCCGTCGCCCGGTCCATGCCGATCTCGCACATCCGGTTGGCCGAGAGATAGGCGTCGTACTTGCGCCCGTTCACCTCGGCGGCCTCCTTCGCCGTCGCCGAGGCCGTCAACTCCTTGTGCAGCATGCCCCGGTCGCCCGCGAAGGCACAGCAGCCGGCGTCGTCAGGGATCACGACCTCCTCGGCACAGGCCTCCGCGACCGTACGCAACTGCTGCACATCGTCCAGATGCTGCATGGAGCACGTCGGATGCAGGACCGCCGAACCGGTCCTCCGGAGGACCGTCAGCTCCGGAAGCAGCTCGTCGGCCGCCCAGACCAGGGAGTCGACGATGGTCAGCTCCCGGTGCAGCTCCCGGTTGTCGTCGGTGAGATACGGCACCACCTCATGGGCGATGCCCAGGGTGCACGACGAGGCGTCGACGACCAGCGGGAGCTTTCCGCCGGCCGTCCAGCCCCAGGCCGCCTCCACGATGCGGTTGGCCATCACGGTGTTGCCCTCGTCGTACCCCTTGGAGTGCCAGATCGTCGCGCAGCAGGTTCCCGCGACATCCTCCGGAATCCATACCGGCTTTCCGGCGCGGGCGGAGACGGCGACGACGGCCTGCGGCAGCGATGGACCGCGATGGCCCTCGGGGCCGCCGAAGATGCGGTTCACACACGCCGGGTAGTAGACCGCGCTCGCCCCGACACGGGAGGTGCGGGGCAGCTTGCGGGCGGCGGCGCCGGGGATCTCCGGAAGCCACTCGGGCACCAGGTCGGGGCGCACGGCCTTGCGGGCGAGAGAGGTGATGGTCTCCAGCGGTCCGTCGCCGAGCCGGTCGCCGATCCGGTCGGCCGCGGCCACCGCGAGCCGCGCCGCCGCCTCCACCGCCTTGAAGTTCTTCGCCGTGAGCGCCGCGATCCGCTCCTCGCGCTGCGAGTGCCGCCGGTGGCGGAAGTCCTTCATCATCGCGCCGGTGTCGATGCCCACCGGGCAGGCGAGCTTGCACGTCGAGTCGCCCGCACAGGTGTCGACGGCGTCGTAGCCGTAGGCGTCGAGCAGTTGCGTCTCCACCGGGGAGCCGCCGGGCTGCCGCATCATCTCCCGGCGCAGCACGATCCGCTGGCGCGGGGACGTGGTCAGGTCGTGGCTGGGGCAGGTGGGCTCGCAGAAACCGCACTCGATGCAGGGGTCGGCGACCGCCTCGACCTCGGGGATGGTCTTGAGCCCGCGCAGATGGGCTTTCGGATCGCGATCGAGGACGATCCTGGGGGCCAGGACGCCGTCGGGGTCGATGATCTGCTTGATGCGCCACATCAACTCGGTCGCCCTGGGGCCCCACTCCAGCTCCAGGAAGGGGGCGATATTGCGGCCGGTGGCGTGCTCGGCCTTCAGCGAGCCGTCGAAACGCTTTACCGTCAGCCGGCAGAAGTCGTCCATGAACGCGGCGTAGCGGTCGACGTCGGACGGCTTCGCCGCGTCGAAGGCGAGCAGGAAGTGGAGGTTGCCGTGTGCCGCGTGACCCGCCACGGCGGCGTCGAAGCCGTGTTCCGCCTGGAGCGAGAGCAGGGCTGCGCAGGCTTCTGCCAGCCGGGAGGGCGGCACCGCGAAGTCCTCCGTGATCAGAGTCGTACCCGAGGGGCGGGAGCCGCCGACCGCGGTGACGAATGCCTTGCGGGCCTTCCAGTAACCGGAGATGACCTTGGCGTCGCGGGTGAACCCATTGGTCACCGAGGGGACGGGCGCGACCAGTTCGAGCTCCTCGACGACGGCCGCCGCCGCCCGCTCGTACGCCTCCTGGCCGTGCTCGTCCGGGGCCCGGAACTCCACCAGGAGTGCCGCGGTCTCCTTGGGCAGCTCGGCCCAGTCCGCCGGCACGCCCTGGACGCTCACCGAAGCGCGCAGCGTATTGCCGTCCATCAGCTCGACGGCGATCGCCCCCGCTTCGTTGAATCGGGGCACGGCGGCCGCTGCCGCGGTCAGTGACGGGAAGAACAGCAGGGCCGTGGAGATCCGGCGGTCCAGTGGCAGCGTGTCGAAGACGACCTCGGAGATGAAACCGAAGGTGCCCTCGGAACCGACCATCAGACCGCGCAGGATCTGGACCGGTGTCGAGCCGTCCAGGAAGGCGTCGAGGCGGTAGCCGTTGGTGTTCTTGATCTCGTACTTGGCGCGGATCCGGGCGGTGAGCGCGGCATCCGCCTCGATCTCCGCCTTCAGGGCCAGCAGCCCCTCGCACAGGCGCGGCTCGGCGCGGGCGAGGTCCTCGTCCGCGGCCGGGTCGGCCGTGTCGACGACGGTGCCGCTCGGCAGCACGAAGGTGAGGGAGGAGACCGTGCGGTACGAATTGCGGGTCGTGCCCGCCGTCATCCCCGAGGCGTTGTTGGCGACGACTCCGCCGATTGTGCAGGCGATGGCGCTGGCCGGGTCGGGGCCCAGCAGCCGGCCGTGCCGGGCGAGGGCGGCATTGGCCCGCACGACCGTCGTACCCGGCCGGATGCGGGCCTGCGCGCCGTCGTCCAGGACCTCGATGCCCGCCCAGTGGTGGCGGACGTCGACCAGGATGTCCTCGCCCTGGGCCTGGCCGTTCAGGCTGGTGCCGGCCGCCCGGAAGACGACCTCACGGCCCCTTCCGTGCGCGTACGACAGGACCGCCGAGATGTCGTCGATGTCCTCCGGGACCACGACGACCTGGGGGACGAAGCGGTAGGGGCTGGCGTCGGAGGCGTACTTCACCAGGTCGGACACCTTCCACAGCACCTTCTCCGGCCCGAGCAGGGCGATCAGGTCGCCGCGCAGCGGTTCGGGCGTGCCCGGAGCCTGCCGGTCGGGGACCCGGTCCACGGATGGCGTCCGCACCGCTTCGGGGCGGAGTGCTTCCGGCTTCGGCTCCAGCAGTGGCATGTCGAGGTCTCCTCGGCGGTTCGGTTCGGTACCACGGCGGCGGACGCGCGTCACCCGGCGGGGGCAGGCGTGTCCGTGCCGTGTTCTAACAGCGGCGCTCCGGCATTCCGTTGACCAGAGCGGACAGCAGCCCGCCGAGCACCTCGCGCTGATCGGCGGTCAGTGGGGCCAGGATCTCCTCTGCGGCGGCGCGTCGCGCGTCGCGCAGCGACCGGAGGGTGGCGAGGCCCTCCTCGGTGATCTCGATGCGGACCACCCGGCGGCTGTCCGGATCGGGGGCGCGACGCACCCGTCCGCTCGTCTCCAGGCCGTCGACCAGGGTGGTCACGGCGCGCGGGACGACGTCCAGACGCTGCGCGAGATCGGCCATCCGGGGCGGGCCGTCGTAATGCGCGACGGCCCGCAGCAGCCGGAACTGCGCGGGAGTGATGCCCATCGGCTCCAGCTGGCGGCTCTGGATCCGCTGGAGCCTGCGGGTCACCCGCAGCAGCTGCTCGGCGAGCACGCCGTCGACGTCGGAGGAGTCCATGGAGGGAACAATATCAGGACACCGTTCATTGTGAGCATAGGTAACAATGAGCTAGTCTCCCAAAAATCCGCTCGCTCGATTCGCTGCTCGAAGCCCTGCCGGACCCCGCTCGAGTCGCAGCCGCCGCACACCCGACGAAGGAGCCCATGAAACCCGACGCGATCAACTGGACACCCCCGCCGAAGGACGCGAACCGTCCACCCGCCGAGGTGCGCCGCATCCTGCGCCTCTTCCGTCCCTACCGAGGCCGGCTAGCGCTGGTCGGACTGCTCGTCGGCGCCTCGTCGCTGGTGTCGGTCGCCTCGCCCTTCCTGCTGCGCGAGATCCTGGACACCGCCATCCCCCAGGGGCGTACGGGGCTGCTGTCGCTGCTCGCCCTCGGCATGATCCTCACCGCCGTGACGAACAGCGTCTTCGGTGTCCTGCAGACCCTGATCTCCACCACGGTCGGCCAGCGGGTCATGCACGACCTGCGCACCGCCGTCTACGCCCAGTTGCAGCGGATGCCGCTCGCCTTCTTCACCCGGACCCGCACCGGCGAGGTCCAGTCCCGCATCGCCAACGACATCGGCGGCATGCAGGCGACCGTCACCTCCACCGCGACGTCACTGGTCTCCAATCTCACCGCAGTCGTCGCCACGGTCGTCGCCATGCTGGCGCTCGACTGGCGGCTCACCCTGGTCTCGCTCCTGCTGCTGCCGGTCTTCGTCTGGATCAGCCGCCGGGTCGGCCGCGAGCGCAAGAAGATCACCACCCGGCGCCAGAAGCAGATGGCCGCCATGGCGGCCACGGTCACCGAGTCGCTCTCCGTCAGCGGCATCCTGCTCGGCCGGACGATGGGCCGCGCGGACTCCCTCACCAAGGGCTTCGCCGAGGAGTCCGAGAAGCTCGTCGACCTCGAAGTGCGCTCCAGCATGGCCGGGCGGTGGCGGATGTCCACGATCGGCATCGTCATGGCCGCCATGCCCGCCGTCATCTACTGGGCGGCCGGCCTCGCCCTGCAGTCCGGCGGACCCGCCGTCTCCATCGGCACCCTCGTCGCTTTCGTCTCGCTCCAGCAGGGCCTCCTCCGGCCCGCCGTGAGCCTGCTCTCCACCGGGGTGGACATACAGACGTCCCTCGCCCTCTTCCAGCGGATCTTCGAGTACCTCGACCTCGACGTGGACATCGCCGAGCCCGAGAACCCGGTCCGGCTGGACACGATCCGCGGCGAGGTCCGCTTCGAGGACGTCGACTTCAGCTACGACGAGAAGAGCGGTCCGACCCTCAGCGGCATCGATGTGACCGTCCCGGCCGGCGGCAGCCTGGCGGTCGTCGGACCGACCGGATCCGGCAAGTCCACGCTCAGCTATCTGGTGCCCCGGCTCTACGACGTCACCGGCGGCCGGGTCACGCTCGACGGAGTCGATGTACGCGATCTGGATTTCGACACACTGGCGAGAGCCGTGGGCGTGGTCTCCCAGGAGACCTACCTCTTTCACGCCTCCGTCGCCGACAACCTGCGCTTCGCCAAGCCGGACGCGACCGACGCCGAGATCGAGGCGGCGGCCCGCGCGGCACAGATCCACGACCACATCGCCTCACTGCCCGACGGCTACGACACCCTTGTCGGCGAGCGCGGCTACCGTTTCTCCGGCGGTGAGAAGCAGCGCCTCGCGATCGCTCGCACGATTCTGCGCGACCCGCCCGTCCTGGTGCTCGACGAGGCGACGAGCGCCCTCGACACCCGTACGGAACTCGCCGTACAGGAAGCGATCGACGCGCTGTCCGAGGGGCGTACGACCATCACCATCGCGCACCGGCTCTCCACCGTCCGCGATGCCGACCAGATCGTCGTCCTGGACGGCGGCCGCACCGCCGAGCGCGGGAGCCACGAGGAACTGCTCCAACAGGACGGCCGCTATGCCGAGCTGGTCCGACGGGACACCCGACTGACCCCCGCGACAAGCTGATCGACGCGACCGGGCGGACCGTCGGGCCGTACACGCGGCGACGCCGCCGCTCCCGTGGGACGGGGAGCGACGGCGCCGGGCGGAGCAACGGTCAGATGAGCCAACCCACGAAGTGGACGATGCCGGCGAGCAGGTTGGTGATGACGTTCATTCGGTGTTTCTCCTTGTACGTGATGCATATGTGGGACAGCGCAGTTGCGGTCTGCAGCCCGCCGCTTGCGCCCTGTAATCATCCCGTGCCGCAGGGGAGTTGAGCAACGAAAAGCGGAACGATCACGCGTTCTAGCGAACATCCGATCGCTTGTTCGTGTGTTCCATTCGGGGAGTGCGGGGCCCGTGTCGTCGGGCCCCGGTTCCGGACGGCGGGATAGCGTGCCCGCATGGCGAACGAGTCCCCGGACACCCCGCCCCGTCGCAGGCTTCGCCCGATGCGGCGGGGCCGTCTGGTGCTGTTCATCGGCATCCTGCTCGTCCTGGTCGTGGCGGCGGCGGTGCTTGTGCCGCTGCTGACGAGGGGGCCGCAGGTCGAGCGGGCCCGCTCGCTCCTGATTCCCGAGGGGTGGCGGGCATCCCAGGTGTATGCGGCGGTCGACAAGGCCCTCGCGGCCGAGCCCGGGACCACCGAGAAGGCCGCCGGCGCGGCGGACCTGCCGCTCCCGGCCGCGGCGAAGGGCAATCCCGAGGGCTACCTCTTCCCTGCCACGTACCCCGTGACCTCCGGCACGACCCCGCAGAGCCTGCTCGAGTACATGGCCGACACCGCGGTCCAGCACTTCGATGCGGACCACATCGCCGAGGGTGCACGGCGCAACGGGGTCTCGGTGTACCAGACGGTGACGATCGCGAGCATCGTCCAGGCCGAGGCGGACACCGTGGCCGACATGGGCAAGGTCGCCAGAGTCGTCTACAACCGGCTGGACCGGGGCATGCCGCTCCAGATGGACTCCACGCTCAACTACGCGCTGAACCGCAGCACCCTGCACACCACCGAGGGCGACACGAAGATCGACAGCCCGTACAACAGCTATGAGCGCAAAGGGCTGCCGCCCACACCCATCGGGAACCCGGGGGAGCAGGCGATGACGGCGGCGATCAACCCCACTCCCGGAGCCTGGCTCTACTTCGTCACGGTCGCGCCCGGGGACACCCGCTTCACCAGCAGCTACACGGAACACCAGAAGAACGTCGAGGAGTTCAATCGCAACCAGCGCAGCGCGTCCGCCGGCTGAGCGCCCGCGCCGTCACACCACCGCGGGCGTGAGCGCCGCATCGGCCTCCACTGCCAGGTCCTGCCCGTCCAGCAGTCGGCCGATCGCGCGCACCGCGTCCCGCCCCGCCCGGTTGGCGCCGATCGTGCTGGCGGACGGCCCGTACCCGACGAGATGGATGCGCGCGTCCCGTACTGCCCGGGTGCCCTCGACCCGGATGCCGCCGCCCGGCTCGCGCAGCTTCAGGGGCGCGAGATGATCGATGGCGGCCCGGAATCCGGTGGCCCAGAGGATGACGTCCGCCTCGACCGTCCGGCCGTCGTCCCAGGCGACCCCGGCGGGCGTGATCCGGTCGAACATCGGCAGCCGGTCCAGCACGCCCGTCTCGCGGGCGCGCCGCACCGCGTCCGTCAGCGGCAATCCGGTCACACTCACCACGCTCTGCGGCGGCAGCCCGCGCCGTACCCGCTCCTCCACCAGTGCCACCGCGGCCCGCCCCCGGTCCGCGTCGAAGGGGCCGTCCCGGAAGACCGGCGGCCGTCGCGTCACCCAGTACGTCTCGGCCGCCACCTCGGCGATCTCCATCAGATGCTGCGTACCGGAGGCACCGCCGCCGACCACCACCACGCGCTGTCCGGCGAATGCGGCCGGACCCGGGTAGTTCGCGGTGTGCAGTTGGCGCCCCCGGAAGCTCTCCTGGCCCGGGTAGCGAGGCCAGAACGGCCGGCCCCAGGTGCCGGTGGCGTTGATCAGGGCACGGGTGGCGTACGCACCCTCGGAGGTCTCGACGAGCAGCCGCCCGTCGGCGCCCTCACGTACCGCGCTCACCTCGACGGGGCGGTGGACCCGCAGGCCGAAGGTGCGCTCGTACGCGGCGAAGTACGCGCCGATCACCTCGGAGGAGGGCCGGTCGTCGTCCGCTCCGGTGAGATCCATGCCGGGCAGGGAGTGCATGCCGTGGACCTTGCCGTACGTCAGCGAGGGCCAGCGGAACTGCCAGGCGCCGCCGGGGTGCGGGGCATGGTCCAGCACGACGAAGTCGCGATCGGGCTCCAGGCCGGTGCGGCGCAGATGGTAGGCGCCGGACAGTCCGGCCTGTCCGGCGCCGATCACGACGACATCGATCTTGCGTGCTGCGTCCACCCCAAAGTTGTTCACGCTTCTACTAACTCTGACGGGGTCGAGGATCTTCCCCGACCGACTGCGGCTTTTCCCACCGGCCCGCGCAGGTCGACGCGAAGACGCACCGCCCCACCCCGCGGGCCGACCGGTCACGGCCCTGCGGCGACCAGTAACGGTGCCCCGCCCGGTGCGGATACCGGCCGGCCGTTCGCGGCAGGTGCATTGAGCAGCGGCGAAGTGCACGAGCGGGGCAGAGGGGAAGCAGGGGGCGGGGCAGAGGGGAGGCAGGAGCTGCTGCCTCAGCCGGCTTCGCGTTCTCGACGGCATTGCCCTCGACACCCGGTTCCGTCAGCAGCCGGGGGCGCAGTGCGGCGAATCCGGAACTGCTCGCGCTGCGCGGCCGGTGCCAGGGCGACGGGCGGCTCGTACGCGAACGCTCCGTCCCGCATCACCGGCGTGCGGTCGGCCTGCGGCGGCGCCTCGTCCACATCGTTGGTGACCAGCAGTACAGCACCCGCGCCGCTGCCGGAGCCCGGCCGCCAGCCGCTGCGCCCTGATGCTGGTCAACACGTCGAGTGCGCCGAACGGTTCGTCGAGCAGCAGATCCGGCTCACTCACCAGCGCGCGGGCCGGTGAGGCGCGCTGTGCCTCACCGCCGGAGATCATCCTGGCCAAGCCCCGGCCCGCTCGCTGAGCCCGACCCCTTCCAACGCTCGCAAGGCAACCGACCGTTCGGGCCTTTCCGGCAGTCTCAGGAGAACTCCCGGACCTGGTACATCAGGAAGCCGGCGTGGCCCGACGGCGCACCGGAGCCAACGGGGCACAGCGCGCAGGTGAGGCGCTGAACGGAGCGATCCATCACGGAATCGGTTAATGGTGTCTCGGCAAGTGGAAGAGCGATCTCGCTTTACAGGCGAGAAGATGGGCGCATGCCCCACGCCTTCGCCACCACCGTTCTGCACATCACCACAGGAACGACGGAGACCGTCACCGATCTGACGGCCGACTGCGAGCGGTTCCTCACCCGGAACGCCGGTTCCAGGGACGGTCTCCTCAACATCTTCGTACCGCACGCGACCGCAGGCATCGCCGTCCTGGAAACCGGCTCCGGCAGCGACGACGATCTCCTGGCCACACTCCACACCCTGCTGCCCGCCGACGGCCGCTGGCAACACCGCCACGGCATCCCGGGCCACGGCCGCGACCACGTACTGCCCGCACTGGTCCCACCGCACGCGACGCTTCCGGTGATCGGGGGCCGACTGGAGCTGGGGACGTGGCAGTCGGTGTGCCTGGTCGACACGAATATGTCCAAAGACCACCGGCAGGTGCGTCTGAGCTTCCTCGCCTGACCGAGACGCTCCCGGGGGTGTGCCGCCGATTCTCCGCACCATGCGTGCGCGAACGGAGAGAAAATTGTGCGGTACGGACCCACACGTGATCGGGCGTCCCTATGACGGATGCGGCAAATACCTGCTCGGAGTGCGGCGGCTGTCGCGGGTGAAGCTGGTTGCATCATCCCCCGAACGCCAGCCGGGGCATCGAGCGGACCATACCTTGGCTGACCGGCTACGGCAGACTCCACCACCGCTACGAACGCCCCCGCACCCACCTCGCTGTCACCCTCTGCCACGACGTACGACGACTGCTGCAACTCTCAGCACAGGGCACCGGCTGGGGAGAAGAGGGCGCATCAGAGATCCGTAAGTGACGTATGGAATACGTCAGCGCTGCTTCTCCTCCGTACTCGGGCCGACGCAAGATCGGTCTCGGCCTCGGAACCGGGGCCGAGCGAACACCCGGGTGCGGAGGAAACCGCTGCCGGGGAAGGGAGTTGTCATGTCGTATTCCCAGGCCGTAGAGCCGTTGAAGCGTGCGGAGATCTCCAAGCGTGCTGCGCTGAGTGTGGCGGCGCTTGCCGTTGCCGGAGGGGCGCTCTTCGTGCCGTCCGTCGGAGATGCCGCCGCGTCCCCGACCTCGGACCAGAAGATCGAGGCCGGGTGCGGGGATTGCTACCCCGACGTCATCTGATCGGCTGACCGACGCACACACGAGTGCGCACAAGCGCGTCCGGGACCCGCCGGTGCTCACACCGGCGGGTCCGCTCGGAGAGGGACGGAAATGGACTGGCTGGAACGGTGCGTACCGAACGTGGAGCAGCTCCTGGGTACGTATTGGCGGAAGGAACCGGTGCTCCTGCGGCCGCAGGACCCGCCGTTGGAGGTGCTGACGCTCTCGGACATGGACGCGCTCCTCGACGCGGGGCTGCTGCGCGTTCCGTATGTCGGCCTGTACACCGCGCAGGGGAGCATCGCCGACGAGCGCTTCTGTCCGATGCGCGTCATCACCGGGAGCCCTGTCCAGGGGTACGTTGACGCGGCGGCGGTCCGACGACTGATCGATGAGGAACGGGCAACCCTGCAGTTCCGTTACATCGACCAATGGCATCCCCCGGTGCGTGAACTCACGAGGGGCGTTGCCGAGCGGCTTGGCCGGCTTGTCGAGGCGTTCTTCTTCCTGAGTCGTCCCGGCCGCCGGGGTCCGGTGCATCGGGACGACGGAGACCTGCTGGCGATCCAGCTCAGCGGGGCCAAGCACTGGCAGGTTTACGCGGGTCCGGCCGACGGCGACTGGGCGCCGGTCCGCGAGGAGAATCCGGGAGCGCCACTGCTGGACACGGTCCTTGAGGCCGGTGAAGTGTTGTACGTGCCGAGAGGCTTCGCGCACACCGCCACCGCCGTGGGCGACTCCTCGTCGGCTCATCTGACAGTGGTGGTGAGGGAAGCCGGCGCGGAGCATCTGCGTACCGCTCTGCTGACGAGGATCGTCGAAGGCCTGGCTCTGCCGGGCCGTCCCCTGGACGATGACGCCCTGCTCCGCACCGCAGCCGACCTCTTGGACCATCTCAGCGCGCGGCTCGACGCAGTCACCCCGGATGATGTCATCGGCCGGGCACGACCGCGTGCGTACAGCAACCGCCAGTCCGTCTGATCACGCCGACGGCATGGAACGTGGAGAGGCAACGATGGACCCGCTTGCGCAATTCGTGGACGACGAGCAGGCTTTTCATCACACCCTGTGGCGCCGCACACCCGCCGTACTGCATCCCGGCACACCCCTGATGGAGATGCTGACGGTCGCCGAGCTGGACAGGATCCTGGATGCAGGTCTTCTCACCATCCCTTACGCGACGCTCGTTCACGAGGATGGTCCTGTACCGGAGGAGCGATACTGTACCCCCCGAGTGGTCCTGGGCGGGATCGACAACCGCTACGTGGATGCCGGGGCGGTGCGCCGGCTGATCGGTGAGGAGGGTGCCACGCTCCTTCTGCGGTACGTCGACCAGTGGCACGCGGGGGTGCGGCAACTGGCAGACGGGCTCGCGGAGTGTTTTCAACGCCAGGTTGAGGCGTTCTTCTTTCTCACCCCGCCGGGGACGCAGGGCCGTCCCGTGCACCGCGACGACGCCGACGTGCTGGCTGTGCAGGTACACGGCTCGAAGCGGTGGCGTGTGTATCCGGGACCGCCCGGCGGGAACTGGCAGCCCGAGCGCGTGGACGGCGATCCGGGCGATGTGCTGTTGGACGTGGTTCTGGGTCAGGGCGAAGTCCTTTACGTACCAAGGGGGTTCGCGCATGTGGCCGAAGCCACCGGTGGGAGCGCTTCTGCTCACCTCTCGTTCACGGTCCGCGAGGCCGGCTCCGCCCACTTGTACGCCGTTCTTGAGGCACTCCTGCTGGACGGTGACGGACTGCCCGCCCGGCCCAACGATGATGCAGCATTGACCGGCGCCGCGAGCGACCTCGTCGCGCATTTTCGCCGCACGCTCAACGGCCTCACGCCGGGAGAGCTGGTACATCTGGCCCGGGGTGCGATGCGCCGCGAACAGCACACCACCGAGGGTTCGTTGAGCGCACTTCTGGGCTGACCTGGTTGTTGGGGCGAGGCGAGAGGGGAGGTGGAGGCGCCGGCCTGGACTCGGGAGCGCGGCCGGCCCATGATGAGGGCGACGAGACTCTCCGCGCTGGGCGCGTGTGTCCTCGCAGGTTCCGGTGCGGACGAGCGCCCGGTCGGCCTTGCCGCGCAGTGCGCGGCCGGCTCATCCGACGTGGACACGGGGGCGGCGGGCCCGGTCGGGTTCGGCTTCGCGGAGGACCTCGCGAGTGACGGGGGCGACCTCGCCCTGGCCGAAGAGGAAGAGGCGCAGGAGGTTGGTGAAGGGATTGCCCTCGGTCCACTCGAAGTAGATGCGGGTTGTGTCCGGTGAGGTCGCGGACGTGCAGGAGCAGGGCGGCCAGGGCGTTGGGGACGGAGGGCAGCCGCTCCAGCACCGCGATCGAGCCCTCGCCGTGCGGGCTCTTCTCGGCCACCCGTCGGTAGACCGGGAGTGCGCCCTCCAGCGTGACGATCACGAGCACGATGGTGCTACAGGGGACAGCAGTCCGGCCGCGAGCGTGGCGAAGCCCGGCTGATAGCCCAGTGTGGAGAAGTAGCCGACGCAGATCAGGCACATCGCCCGCCACCGCCGCTGCCCCTTGTCCGCGAACTCGGGCTTGGCGTGCGGCCCCCTGCTGGTGTCCGGCAATGCCGGACAGGCCTTCCGACATCCACGCGCGCAGGCGACCCGGCGGCTCGTGGGCGGGGGTGGCCATCGTTGTGCTTCTGACATGCGGCGAAGCGAACGGCGCAGGCCATCGAGGAGACGGCCGCATCAGCGTACGCACGGAACGATCCGCAGCCGAGGGCTTCCCGTACCGGGCGGAAACGTATCCGCGCCCACACGCTTCGTTCGACCTCCGAAGCGCGCGCATGCCCCGGTGAGGTCAGCGCGAATGCCCTGGACCCGGGCTCATGGGGCGGCGCGGGCATCTGTACCGGAGTCGCTGACGACGCCCCGTACAGGCGTTGTGGGCCCGGCGCGGACAACGGCCAGACATCCCGGCATCATGGCCGCCGGTGTCGTCGAGTGGAACGGCTTCGACGGGCGCACCATGGAAGGGCGCGAACACGGCAGGGGGGTGACCTGGGCAGGAGTCCGCCGGTGGCACGTGGACGGTTGCGGATCTACCTCGGGGCCGCCCCCGGGGTCGGGAAGACGTACGCCATGCTTGCCGAGGGGCAGCGGCTGCGTGCACGGGGTGCGGATGTGGTCGTCGGCTTCGTCGAGCCGCATGGTCGTCGGCCGACCGCGGCCATGGCCGACGGTCTGGAGACGGTGGCCCGCCGTACGCTGAGCCACCGCGGTGCGCTCTTCACCGAGATGGATCTCGACGCGGTGCTGGCCCGCCGCCCCCAGGTCGCACTGGTCGACGAGCTGGCCCACTCCAACGTTCCGGGAGCCCGCAATACCAAGCGGTGGCAGGACGTGGAGGAGCTCCTGGACGTCGGCGTCGATGTTGTCACCACGCTCAATGTCCAGCACCTGGAGTCCCTCAACGACGTGGTACGGCAGATCACGGGCGTCACGCAGCGGGAGACCCTGCCCGACGAGGTGGCCCGCCGGGCCGACCAGATCGAACTGGTCGACCTGCCACCGGAGGTGCTCCGCCGCCGCATGGTCCATGGCGACATCTATGCGCCGGACCGCATCGAGTCCGCCCTCACTCACTACTTCCGGGTCGGCAACCTCACCGCCCTGCGCGAGATCGCCTTGCTGTGGCTGGCCGACCGGGTGGAGGAAGGGCTGCAGCGCTACCGCGCGGAACACGGCATTGTCGCCCC
Source organism: Streptomyces sp. NPDC001880 (assembly GCF_053594575.1). Lineage (NCBI taxonomy): Bacteria > Bacillati > Actinomycetota > Actinomycetes > Kitasatosporales > Streptomycetaceae > Streptomyces > Streptomyces sp. NPDC001880. The sequence goes on along the minus strand of NZ_JBSFET010000009.1, from coordinate 94,618 downwards.
CTGGGAGACCCGGGAGCGCATCCTGGTGTCCCTGAGCGGCGGACCGGAGGGCGAGACGCTGATCCGCCGTGCCGCGCGGATCAGCGCTCGCACCCCCGGAACCGAGTTGCTGGCCCTCCACGTGGTCCTGGAGGACGGACTCGCCGGCGTCGAACCGGCAGTACTGGACGCCCAGCGCACCCTTCTGGAGTCGCTCGGCGGCAGCTACCACCAGACCACGGGCGAGGATGTTGTCGATGCCCTGCTCCAGTTCGCCGAGGCAGAGAACGTCACCCAGATCGTGCTGGGCGCGAGCCGGCACGGTCGCCTTGCCTCCCTCCTGAGAGCAGGTGTGGGAGAGCGGACGATCAAGGGGTCCGGCCCCATCGACGTGCACATTGTCACCCACAGGGAGGCAGCGGGGTCTGCTGTGTTGAGGCTTCCGCATCCGAGCCGTGGCACGGGCCCAAGACGGTACTGGGCTGCGTTGGCCGGTGCCGTGGTGCTGCTGCCTGTACTGACGCTCCTGCTGACCTCGGTGCGCGGCCACCTCGACCTCGCCGGCGCCCTGGTCATCTATCTGCTCGCCGTCGTCGTGGTCGCCCTGGTCGGAGGGCTCTACCCCGCGCTGCTCGCGGCCATTGCCGCCGCCCTGCTCGCCGACTACTACTTCATCGCCCCGGTGCACTCGCTGGCCATCGAGCGCCCTGACGCGATTACCGCACTCGTCGTGTTCATTGCCACGGCCGCTCTCGTCGGCACGGCAGCGGGAACGGCTGCCCAGCGCACGCACCAAGCTGTACGTGCGACATCCGAGGCGAGGGCGTTGAGCCGCCTGGCTGCCGCCATGATGCGTGGCCAGGATCTGACGGCACTGGTGGAACAGATCCGGGAGAACTTCGGTCTCAGTGCGATCAGCCTGCTCGAAAGGGATCCGGAAGCATCTCCCGTGCCCCGCTGGTATGTGGTCGCCAGTGCCGGGGAGCGGCCGCCGGAAAAGCCCTATGAGGCGGATGTGGAGAGCCCCGTCGACGACGATCTCACGCTGGCCGTGCGCGGATCGGGACTGAGTACGGAGGACCGACGCGTCCTCGCTGCATGCGCCGCTGAACTGGGGCTGGCGCATGCTCGGGGGAGGATCGCCGGGTGTTCCGACGGCACGGACATCTTCGCCGACGCCGAACGGACCCGGGCGTCCCTGCTTCTCGCGGCAGGACGTGATCTGCGTGCTCCGCTGCACACGGCCGAAGAAGCGCTCGTACGTCTGAGGCGTCGAGGCTCCGGGGCGACTGTCCCGGAGGAGGCACAGTTGTTGGACTCTGCCCGCGCGGCGGTGCACCGTGCGGCGCAGTTGGTCACTGATCTCGACGATGTGAGTCGTCTGCACGCCGGGGCACTCGATCTCTACCTCCGCCCGGTCGACCTCAACGAGATGCTGGGCGCCGCCTTGGACGACCTGGGGCCCGGCGGCCACTCGATCATTCTGCGCCTGCCGGAACAGCTGCCCGACGTGATCGCCGACGCCGCTCTCCTCACCCGTGCTCTGACCGCCCTGGGGGCAGATGCATTGCGGCACAGCCCGTCGGACCGGCCCCCCGTCGTCACCGCCGAGGTCCAGGTCGGCCGCGTGCAGATTCGAGTGGAGGACGGCACGCCCGACCGGGGCCCGGAACTGAGCCCCGCGGCTTTTCGGGCTCTGGGTCCCAGGGCCGACAGCCTGGCTGTCCGGCTGTCGCGCGACTTGGCCGAGGCCATGGACGGGACCATGGAGACGGCCGCGGAGAGCTGCGGATTCTCGGTGATGCTCACTCTTCCGAGTTCCGCGCCCGGCGGCTCCGCGACATCCGGCCGCAACCAGTGAATCCACGCACTTCACGGTCATCCCATCGGCGCACAGGGCTGCAAAGCAATTCCGACGCCAACTGATATAGCGTCAGAAGTGGATCGATCTCGTATTCCGGATCAACTCCATAGGCCAGCCGGGAGGGTCTGAAAGTCCTGTCCCGCATGATTCTGCGAGGTTCTTCGCGCATGTCGGACATCGTGTACATCGGCCTCACGGTAGTGGTGTTCGCCCTTCTCGGCCTGGCCGCCAAGGGGGTCGGACGCCTGTGAGCGTGGAAAACGTCGTCGGCCTGGCCGTTGCCGCGTGCCTGGTGATCTACCTGGTCATCTGCCTGCTCTTCCCCGAGAAGTTCTAGGAGAAATCCCGGATGAACGACACCCTCGCGGGCTGGCTCCAGGTACTTGCCCTGGTGGTCGCGCTGGGTCTCTCATTCCGCCCGCTGGGCGGCTACATGGCCCGTGTCCTGACCACTGATCACCATTGGCGGGCTGAGCGCTTGATCTACCGGGCAGGCGGAGTGAACGGAGATGCCGACCAGAAGTGGTCGGTCTACCTGCGGAGCATCCTGGCCTTCTCGGTCGTATCGGTGCTGTTCCTGTACGCGTTCCTGCGCCTGCAGAACCATCTCCTGCTGTCCCTGGGAATGAAGCCGGTTTCCACGGACCAGTCGTTCAACACCGCGGCATCCTTCGTCACCAACACCAACTGGCAGTCGTATTCCGGTGAGTCGGCGATGGGGCATCTGGTCCAGATGGCGGGCCTCGCGGTGCAGAACTTCGTCTCCGCGGCCGTGGGTATCGCCGTCGTCGCCGCACTGATCCGGGGCTTCAACCGGAAGAAGACCGATCGCGTCGGGAATTTCTGGGTGGACCTGACACGGATTGTGCTTCGAGTTCTGCTGCCGCTGGCTTTCGTCTTCGCGATCGTTCTGGTGGCTGCCGGTACCGTTCAGAATTTTCACGGAATCCATGACATCACCACCATCGCGGGCGGGCACCAGGGCCTGACCGGAGGCCCAGTCGCCTCCCAGGAGTCCATCAAGGAACTGGGTACCAACGGCGGTGGTTTCTACAACGCGAACTCCGCGCACCCCTTCGAGAACCCCAACGCCTTCACCAACCTGATCGAGATCTACCTCATGCTGGTGCTCGCGTTCTCGCTCCCGCGGACTTTCGGGACGATGGTCGGTGACAACCGCCAGGGATATGCCATCGTCGCCGTGATGGCATTGATCTGGGGCGCGTCGGTCGCCATCGTCACCGCCAACGAGCTGCACAGCGTCAGCAGCACCGCCGGTCACGCGGCCGGCGGAATGATGGAGGGCAAGGAGACGCGGTTCGGGATCTGGGCCTCGACCCTGTTCGCTGTGTCCACCACCCTCACGTCGTGCGGAGCGGTCAACTCCTTCCACGACTCGTACACGCCGGGCGGCGGCGGAATGACGATCTTCAACATGATGCTGGGGGAGATCGCGCCGGGCGGCGCCGGATCCGGGCTCTACGGGATCCTGATCCTGGCAATCGTCGCGGTCTTCGTCGCCGGACTGATGGTCGGCCGGACACCCGAGTACCTGGGCAAGAAGCTCCGGAGCCGGGAGATGAAGTTCGCCTCCCTCTACATCCTGACCACGCCCGTAGTCGCACTGGTGGGCGCGGGCCTGGCGATGGCGCTCCCGGGGGAGAGGGCGGCCATGCTCAATTCCGGCCCGCACGGCTTCTCCGAGGTCCTGTACGCCTTCGCGTCGGCTGCGAACAACAACGGCTCGGCGTTCGCAGGGCTGAGCGCGAACACCGTCTGGTACAACACCACACTCGGTGTGGTCATGCTCGTCGGCCGGTTCCTGCCGATGGTGTTCGTCCTGGCGCTCGCCGGCTCGCTTGCACAGCAACAACCCGTTCCGGTCACCGCGGGCACCCTGCCCACTCACCGGCCGCAGTTCGTCGGGCTGTTGACCGCAGTGATCGTCATCGTTGTCGGTCTGACCTACTTCCCCGCGCTCGCGCTCGGACCCCTCGCGGAGGGCCTGCACTGATGCCCACGACCGTCACTCCCGCACCCACCCCGCCGGGCGCCGGACGTCAGCAGCACCGGGTCTCGGGCGGACTGCTCGATCCCAGGCAGCTTCTGACCTCCTTCCCCGACGCCCTGCGCAAGCTGGATCCGAGAGTGATGGTCCACAACCCTGTCATGTTCGTGGTGGAGGTCGGGGCGGTGCTGACCACGCTGTCGGCCATCAGAGCACCAAGTGTTTTCGCCTGGGTGATCACGGGGTGGCTCTGGCTGACATCCGTCTTTGCCAACCTCGCCGAAGCTGTGGCCGAGGGACGCGGCAAGGCCCAGGCGGAGACGCTCCGCCGGGCCAGGACGACGACGATGGCCCGTCGTCTCACCGACTGGCAGCCAGGCGCGACCGATGCCGCGGAGCAGGAGGTTCCGGGCGTCGTTCTCCGTCTGGGGGATCACGTCGTCGTCGAGGCCGGGCAGACCATCCCCGGCGACGGAGATGTGGTCGAGGGCATCGCCAGCGTCGACGAATCGGCCATCACGGGCGAGTCGGCACCGGTGATCCGCGAGTCGGGCGGCGACCGGTCAGCCGTCACGGGCGGTACCAAAGTGCTCTCGGACCGGATCGTCGTGAAGATCACCTCGAAGCCGGGGGAGACCTTCATCGACCGGATGATCGCACTCGTGGAGGGGGCCGCGCGGCAGAAGACGCCGAACGAGATCGCGCTCAACATCCTGCTGGCATCCCTCACGATCATCTTCCTGATCGCGGTGGCGACCCTGCAGCCCTTCGCCGTCTTCGCCGGGGCGGAGCAGACCATCGTCGTCCTTGTCTCCCTCGTGGTGGCCCTCATCCCCACGACGATCGGTGCGCTGCTCTCGGCGATCGGTATCGCGGGCATGGACCGGCTCGTGCAGCGCAACGTGCTGGCGATGTCCGGGCGTGCGGTGGAGGCCGCGGGCGACGTCAATACCCTCCTGCTCGACAAGACCGGCACCATCACCCTCGGCAACCGCCAGGCCGCCGAGTTCCTGCCGGTGAACGGAGTGAGTACCGAGGAACTCGCGGACGCCTCCCAGCTGTCGTCGATCGCCGACGAGACACCCGAGGGCCGCTCGATCGTCGTCCTCGCCAAGCGGCAGTACGCGCTACGCGGCCGTAGTGAAGGTGAACTGGCCCAGGCACGGTTCGTACCCTTCACCGCTCAGAGCCGGATGAGCGGTGTCGACCTCAACGATCCTCAGGAGAACCTGTCCTTGCGCAAGGGGGCGGCGACGGCAGTGATGCGCTGGGTCCGTGACAACGGCGGCCATCCCACGGCAGAGGTCGGCGGCATCGTCGACGGCATCTCCGCGAGCGGCGGCACCCCGCTGGTCGTCGGCGCGGTGACCCGGCACGGCGACGCGCCCGGCGCCCGCATCCTCGGTGTCATCCACCTCAAGGACGTCGTCAAGGAGGGCATGCGGGAGCGGTTCGACGAGCTGCGCCGGATGGGCATCAAGACGGTCATGATCACCGGCGACAACCCGCTGACCGCGAAGGCCATCGCCGAGGAGGCCGGTGTCGACGACTTCCTCGCCGAGGCCACGCCCGAGGACAAGATGGCTCTCATCAAGCGCGAGCAGGGGGGTGGCAAGCTCGTCGCGATGACCGGCGACGGCACCAACGACGCGCCGGCGCTCGCCCAGGCCGATGTCGGCGTAGCCATGAACACGGGAACCTCGGCCGCCAAGGAGGCCGGGAACATGGTGGACCTGGACTCCAACCCCACGAAGCTGATCGAGATCGTCGAGATCGGCAAGCAGCTCCTCATCACCCGCGGTGCCCTGACGACGTTCTCGATCGCCAACGACGTCGCGAAGTACTTCGCGATCATCCCCGCGATGTTCGCCGTGGTCTATCCCGGCCTGGACAAGCTCAACATCATGCGACTGCACAGCCCGATGTCGGCGATCGCCTCGGCGATCGTCTTCAACGCACTGATCATCGTCGCCCTGATTCCGCTGGCGCTGCGGGGCGTGCGCTACCGGCCGTCCTCCGCAGCGACACTGCTCAGCCGCAACATCTGGATGTACGGGCTCGGCGGGCTGGTACTGCCCTTCGTGGGCATCAAGCTGCTGGATCTCTTCATCCAGTTCATCCCCGGCCTGCGCTGACAGACGGCCCGACGAGAGAAAAGGCGATTCCAGGGTGCGCAACCACCTTCCCCCCGTACTCCGGCACCATCTGACCGCTTTGCGGATACTGCTGGCCTTCACCGTGATCACCGGCATCGCGTATCCGCTGCTCGTCACCGGCATCTCCCAGGCCGGTCTCTCCCACCAGGCCAACGGCTCCCTGCTGACGACGGACGGAAGGCCGGTGGCCTCCAGCCTGATCGGCCAGAACTTCTCCCTGCCGAAGAAGAATCCCCATGACGAGACAGAGGCACTGCGCCCCGATCCCAAGTGGTTCCAGCCCCGCCCGTCTGCCGGCGGCTACGACCCCTCGAACTCCGGTGCATCCAATCTGGGCCCGAACAACACCGACCTGATCAAGACCGTCCAGGACCGCCGCGCCGCCGTCGCCGCCTTCGACGGCGTCCAGCCCGCGTCCGTCCCGGTGGACGCCGTCACCGCCAGCGGCTCGGGACTCGACCCGGCGATTTCCCCGGCCTACGCCTATGAACAGGTGGACCGCGTCGCGAAGGCCCGCCACCTCGCTCCCGCCAAGGTGAGGACCCTGGTCGCCCGACACGTCCAGGGACGTGTTCTCGGTTTCCTGGGTCAGGAACGCGTCAATGTCGTCGAGCTCAACCACGATCTGGCCAGGCTGACATGACCAGAATGTGTGGGGGGCCGATGTGAGGACGGCCGAGGCGAGGAAGTGTGCAGGCGAGGGGCGTGACGTGGACGTGGGAGCCGTGGCCGTACTTGCGGGGACCACCGCGTTCGGCGGCATGCTCGCCGTCCTCGCCGGGGCCTACGGCCTGCACCAGGCACGGCGGGCGAGAGATACCGGTGTGCGTGTCCAGGCGCTCGTCAAGCGACGCCCGGGAGCGACCCATGAGGAGTCGGCCCCGCAGCCGCTCCTCCAGTTCGTGACGGAGGACGACAGGGTGATGGAAGTCGTCTCTCCCGTTCCCGCCACCCGGCGACACCCGCTCAAGCATGGTGACAACGTGCTCGTCTCCTACGATCCGGCCGACCCGCGAAACGTCGTCGTCCACGGCTGGGACCGCTCGGGTCCTGAACGCGTATTCATCGCGGGGGGCGCCCTCGTCGTGCTGCTCTCGGTCACGCTGCTTCTCGTCGCAATCGCGAGTCGGTGACAGGTCTGCAGTGCCTCTCGCCGTCAAGTGCGGGCGTGGCCGGTCGCATCGAGCTCTGCCCCGACCTGGTTGGCCAGGGTCACAGCGACCAGACGTGCGGCGAGTGGGGGCGCCGCCCCGGGCCTGGGCTGAAGCATGAACCGGCCGTATCCCCACCGGTGCGGCGGTCATGGCACGGCGTGACGGTGCGCCCGCTCGCACGCGAGGATGCGCGGGCACTTGCCGCGCTGGGGTGGACAGCGGCATGGATCCACGCAAGTTGGGACGGCCCGGCGGGGCTCGCTGCTTCCGGGTATGGCCGGGCTGCCTTCCACAAGGGCAGAATCCTCGCCGTGGCCTGCACGTACTTCCGCGGCAGCGTGTATGAGGACATCGCATGCGCCACCGTCCCCGACCGCCGGCGCGAGCACCTCGCCCGCGCCTGCGTCGCCGGTCCGTGCGAGGACATCTCCGCCCGCGTCCGCACCGCGAGCCTGTCCTGCTCACGCGGCGATCGCCGCACCCGCCTCCCCGCCTGGACCGACGGATTCCGGCTGCAACGCGGGTACGACCACTGCACAACTGGGATGCCCACCGCGTCGCGCCTCCCGAACCCCGCACACTCGCCGCGCGCCGAGGACAGGATCTGATCAGGGAGTCCGGGGGCGGGCAGAGCCGGCTCTTCGGACTTCCACGCGTCAGGGCCACCGGATGTCAAGAAACCAACAGAAATTCCTCGGGCTGCTCGCGATGGCGGGCAATCCGCAGGATTGTTGCCCTGTGACCACCGATTGGTTCCCTGACCGCGGGATGCGCCGGAACGTACGTGCACTCGGTACGGCCGGTCTGACCGTTATCGCCGTCGGCGCCGTGCTCGAAGCCCAATGGCTCCTCGGTATCGGCGTATGGGCGCTGATCATCGCCATGGTGATCGATCTCGTCTACCGGCCCTGAGGTCTGTCCCGCAATCCCCGGCGGGCGCGCGACGACAGCTACTTCCCCAAGCTCTCGGCTGCGCTCGAACAGGGGAGACCCCCTCCTCGCCGCCTTGCCGGAACGTCCGCATACATCCCGTATGCGGACGTCCCTCCGCCTTGCGATGCACCACGTCCGACGCCGCGCACTGATCCACCGGGGATCACGGGACAACCCTGAGACACGCAGTGTCCTACTGTGCGTGAGCTTGACTTCATGTCGCTCTGTCCTTGTTACGGCGAGCAGGTTCCGCCTCCGGCCGCCCAGGTCGCGCGGGCCGGACCGCCGACCCCGACCGCCGAAGTCTTGGCGGGCCTTCAGCGGCTGACCTCGACAACTCCGGGATCCCCGGCAGAGCCGAGCTGACGCGAGGCGACTACCGTGGGTTGAGGCCTGTGGGCAGATCGGCGCAACCGTCCAGGAGCCGGAACCGCAGGCGGCAGATGACCGCGTTCGTTTCGTGCCGGACGGCGTGGGCGACGACCGCACCACGCTGGTTCTGCAGCAGCCGCTGCCACAGATGGGCCGGTTCGACTTCGGGGATGAGCACGGTGACCCGCATGCCCGGATCGGTGGACGCCACCTTCCGTACATACGCGGCGACCGGGCGGCCGACCGTGCGGCGGTCAGAGGTGATCCGGACCAGGGGGACACCCGGATTCCACAGTGCCCAGTCCCGCTCCAGCGCCTCGGTCTGTTCCCGGTCCTCGAGGTCCGGATGGCAGACCGTCACCGCGTGGACCTCGTCGCCGAGGGATACAGCCGCAGTGAGGGCCTCGCTGGTGAGCCGGGTGAGGGACGAGACCGGAACCACGACCAGCGAGTGGTCGCGGTGTGGCGGCTCCGGAATGCGGCCGATGCCCAGCCGTTCGCCGATCCTTGCGTAAGCGCGGTGGACGGACTCGAAGCCGGCGACCAGCAGGGGCAGGGTGACGACGATCAGCCAGGCGCCGTCGTGGAACTTGGTGGCCGTGACAACGACCGCGCTGACGCCTGTCAGGAGCGCGCCCAGACCGTTCAGCAGAGCCTTGCCCGCCCACTTGCTGCCGCGGACTGTGCGCCAGTGGATGACCATGCCGGTCTGGGCGACGGTGAAGCCGACGAACACACCGATCGCGAACAGCGGGACGAGGGTGTTGGTGTCGCCCCCGGAGAGGACCAGGAGCGTGGCGGATACGGCCGCGAGCGTGAGGACCCCGTGGCGGTGGACCTGCCGGTCGGCCTTGAGCCCGAAGACATGCGGCAGGTAGTTGTCGCGGGCCAGCAGCTTGAGCAGCACAGGCAGGCCGCCGAACGACGTGTTCGCGGACAGGGCCAGTAGCACCATCGTGGCGAACTGCACGACGTAGAAGGCGAGATTGTGCCCGAAAGACGCGTCGGCGAGCTGCGCCAGTACGGTCACGCCTTCGACCGGCTGCAACCCGAACCGGGAGATCAGCACGGACAGACCGATCAGCATCACGCCGAGCAGTGCGCCGAGAGCCACCTCGGCACGCTGTGCGCGGCGGGCGGCCGGGGCACGGAACGACGGCACGGCGTTGGCGATGGCCTCGACACCGGTGAGCGCCGAACAGCCCGAGGCGAAGGCTTTCAGGAGGAGCAACGCACCGACTGTGGTGGCGTTGGTGCCGAGTACGGACGCATGGCCGGCGGCCGCTTCCGTACTCACCGGGGCGTCGCGGAACAAGCCGACCACGATGAGAACGAAGATCGCTCCGACGAATACAGTGGTCGGCACGATGAACGCACGCGCCGAATCCACGATCCCGCGCAGATTCACGGCGGTGATCAGGATCAGTACCGCGAGGCACAGCCACAAGCGATTGCCGTACAGCTCCGGGAACGCGGAGGTCAGTGCTGCCACGCCCGCGGTCACGGCGACGGCCACGTTCAGGACGTAGTCCAGAACCAGGGACGCGGCGGCGACCAGGCTGGTGCGGCGGCCCAGATGTGTTCTTGCCACCGCGTAACTTCCTCCGCCGTCCGGAAACGCTGCGATGACCTGCCGGTACGAGGCGACGAGCACCGCCAGCAGCAGGGCGATCGCCAGGGTGACGGGGAGCGTGAAGCCGAGCCCGTGGCCACCCGCGGCTGCCAGGACAAGGACGATGGCCTCCGGCCCGTACGCCACCGACGCCATCGCGTCGAGCGACAGGGCGGCCAGCCCCGTAACGGTCGTGAGCTTGTGACGGGCCCCGTCGCCAGGGGGCACCTCGGCGCTCGGTGCTGCGCTGGACTCTGAGCTGAGAACGGACATGGGGTGAGAGCTCCTCCGTGCATGAGTCCGCTCAGCGTGCGCCTGTTCTTAGCCGGTCGGGTCGGGTGCTGGCACGTTCTTGGCACCACATGCCGGTCTTTTCCCGAGTTCTTGACGGCGATGGTCAGGACGGCGTCAAAGCTGCCCCGAACCGCATCAGTGATCCGTCGACGTGCGTGTGGTGGTCGGCCGGGCTCTCCGGTGTCCGCAGCACGGGACGACGCAGCGCTCGATGGCGGGCCCACCCCTGGGGCGAGCGCGTCGGACGACGGCTGGACCGGCGACCCGCGGGCGGTTGGGGCCCACACCCGTCAGGGGACCGTCATGGTGTCCGGCGTCTCCGGAGACCTCCCCCGACCAGGTGCCTCAGGAATCGACGGGGCCGTCGGGCGTCAGTCCGGCGTGCCGTGCATGCCGGTACTCGGTTCGCAGGACGAGAGACCCAAGTCGGTGCGTCGGCGCTCCTCAAGGAATTCGATGCGTCGGGCCTGTTCGTCGGTGATCACATCGCACACCCAGTCCCAGTGCAGCGCCACCCGGTCGCCCGCACAGAGCCCGTCGAGCAGTGTCAGTCCACCGGCCGAGCAGCGTACGGTCTCCTCCCGCCACGCGCCGTCGGTCAGCCCCGTGCCGTCCCAGCACAGCGGGCGTGACCGCACGGTCGCGATGTCTCTGTCGGCGGCCACGACCACTCCTGTACGGACGCGGCACTGGTCGAGTACGGACAGGGCGGTCGGATGGCCCACCGACCGCAGCATCGGGGCCCACGGATACACCTCGAACACCTGGAAGCTGTGATGGGCCAGGGCGCGCCGCCCGGCGTCGCGCCAGGTGCCGCCGAGCTGCCCCCGGAACCGGTCCGTCATGCGCTCCACCAGAGCGGCGGGATCGGCCCGGTCCAGCAGTTCGTTGCCGATCCAGTACGCCTCCACCACCCGCACGTCGAGCGGGTCCGCCAGCCCGGCCGTCTCCGCGAGGAACTGGAGATAGCACCAGGCCCCCTCGAACTGCCGGGCACGCCGCTCGATGTCGACGGTCGCGTCACGGCGCAGGAGGGCCGCCGCGTCGGCGGGGCCGCAGTAGCCGAGCTCGTTGGGCGGGTAGGCGTATCGCGCGAACAGCAGCGCGCCCTCGGCACTCACTCAGCAGATCCTCGGTAGTTGTTCGCCGATCGGCAGCCCGATCACCCGGCTCCCGCCCAGCCCCGTCTTCGCCACGACCATCCCGGTGTGATCCGGAACGCAGCTGCCGATCCGGCAGGCGGACCGGCCCAGGGGATGGGCCTGCATGGCGGCCAGCACCCGGTCCGCGTCCTCGGCCGGGACGATCGCGATCAGTTTTCCTTCGTTGGCCACTTGGAGCGGGTCGAGCCCGAGCAGGCTGCAGGCGTCGCGCACCGTGGGCGGTACGGGAAGCAGCCGCTCCACCAGTTCGATGCCCACGTCCGAGGCGCGGGCGATCTCGTTCAGCGAGGCCGAGACGCCTCCACGCGTGGGGTCCCGGAGCACATGGAGGTCGCTGCCGGTGGCGAGCATCGCGGCGACCAGTCCGTGCAGCGCGGCGGTGTCGCTCTCCACCTGCGTACCGAACTCGAGGCCCTCCCGGCAGCTCATCACGGCCACACCGTGCACGCCGATGTCGCCGCTGACGAGCACGGCGTCGCCGGGGAGCGCCCGGCGCGCGTGGATGTCGACACCTGGAGGGATCACGCCGATGCCCGAGGTGTTGAGGTAGACCCCGTCACCACTGCCGTGCTCCACGACCTTCGTGTCGCCGGTGACCAGGCGTACCCCGGCATCCTCGGCGGCCCGGCCCACGGCCTGCGCGATCCGGCCGAGGTCGCTCAGCGCGGTGCCCTCCGCGAGGATGAAGGCGGTGGACAGGAACAGGGGCGTCGCACCCGACATGGCCAGGTCGTTGACCGTGCCGTTCACCGCCAGATCACCGATCGACCCGCCGGGGAAGAACATCGGCTTCACCACGAACGAGTCCGTGGAGAAGGCGAGGCGGGTGCCGGAGCCGACCGTCAGGACGGCAGAGTCACCGAGGTCGGCGGCGGCCGCGGCACCGTACGCGGGCAGGAACAGGTGCTCGATCAGCTCACCGGACATCGCGCCGCCACCCCCGTGGCCCATGACGACGGACGGGATGTCCCGCAGCGGAACCGGACAGGTCCACCCTTCGAAGTCGAGGTCGGGCACATCGTCGGCCACGTCGGTCATGTCGTACATCGCGTCAGTCACTTCGCATCGACCAGTTCCAGGCGGCGGTGGGTGTAGTACGCGGCGCACGCGCCCTCGGACGACACCATGGTCGCGCCGAGGGGGTTCCGCGGCGTGCACTCCTTGCCGAACGCCTCGCACAGGTGCGGCTTGATCAGCCCCTGGAGGACCTCGCCCGAGCGGCAGAGCGACGACTCGGCAGTGCGGATGTCCGTCACGTCGAACCGCTGCTCCGCGTCGAACGCCCTGTACTTCTCGGAGAGGCGCCAGCCGCTGCGGGGAATCGCCCCGATGCCGCGCCAGGTCCGGTCGGTCACCTCGAAGACATCGGCGAGCATCGCCATGGCGGGCACATTGCCCTCCTCGCGCACGGCCCTGGGGTAGGCGTTCTCCACCTCGTGCCGGCCCGCCTCCAGCTGGACGACGGTCCGGCGGATCCCTTCGAGGATGTCCAGCGGCTCGAAGCCGGTGACCACGATCGGCACCTTGTACCTCCGGGCCAGCGGCGGGTACTCGGCCGTCCCCATCACACTGCACACGTGGCCTGCGGCGAGGAACGCCTGCACCCGGCAGGTCGAGGACTCCATGATCGCGGCGATCGCGGGCGGCACCAGCACATGGGACACCAGCAGGGAGAAGTTCCGCACCCCGAGCCGCTGGGCCTGGTACACCGTCATGGCGTTCGCGGGGGCGGTGGTCTCGAACCCGATCCCGAAGAAGACGACTTCGCGGTCAGGGTTCTCCCGGGCGATCTTCAGCGCGTCGAGGGGCGAGTACACCACGCGTACGTCGCCGCCGGCGCTCTTGACGGAGAACAGGTCCTGGCTGCTGCCGGGCACACGCAGCATGTCACCGAACGAGCAGAAGATGACGCCGGGGCGGGCGGCGATCGCCAGCGCCCGGTCGATGGTCTCCAGCGGGGTGACGCAGACGGGACATCCCGGTCCGTGGATCATCTCCACACCGTCCGGCAGCAGTTGATCGATGCCGTGCCGGATGATCGAGTGGGTCTGGCCGCCGCAGACCTCCATCAGCGCCCACTTCTGCGTGGTGGCCGCGTGGATCCGGTCGATCAGTTTCTTCGCGACATCGGGGTCACTGAACTCGTCCAGGTACTTCACCGGCCGGCTCCTTCGGGAGATGCACCCTGCTGGGCTGCGCGTTCGAAGCCGTCTCCGAACTCCTCGGCCAGGATGCCGAGCCGTTCGAAGTCGGCGAGGGTGTCCAGGGCCGACCGTTCGTCGAGACGCTGGATGGCGAATCCGACGTGCACGATGACGTATTCACCGACGGTCACATCGGGGATGTACTGGAGGCACACCTCCTTGTGCACCCCGCCGAAATCGACCTCGGCCATCACGGTGCCGTCGACTTCGGCGGTACTGAGGACACGCCCCGGAACAGCCAGACACATGGTCCCTCTCCTCTGTGGATCCCTGTTGAGGTACGGCGGTACGGTCGTGCGGCGGCGTCAGCCCGATGCGGCGATGACGATCTGGCCGAGGGCGATCCCGCCGTCGTTCGGGGGAAGCAGGCGCGGCCGCAGGACGGTGAAACCTCGCTCGGCCAGGCCGCGTTGCGTCGCCTCCAGCAGTACGGCGTTCTGGAAGACGCCGCCGCCCAGCGCCACGGTGGACAGGCCGGTGCGCGTGCGGCAGAGGTCCGCCAGGCGGGCGGCCAGAGCGGCGACGGCGGTGTGGAAGCGCGCGGCGATCAGCCCGGCCGGAACGCCGTCCCGCACGTCGGAAACCACGGCCCGCACGACCGGGCCCGGATCCGCGACGGCGGGTTCCTCCCTCCCCCCGGGCCGGATCCCGAACCGGTAGCCGCCCTGCGGTACCGCGGGCCCGGCTGCCGCGGTACGGGCCAGCCCTTCCAGTTCCATGGCCGCTTCGGCCTCGTACGCCACCACGTGCCGGACGCCGGCCAGGGACGCGACCGCGTCGAAGAGCCGGCCCATGCCCGACGTGGGCACGCAGCCGAATCCGGTTGCGAACTGATGGGCCAGCACATCGCGTTCGGCGGGCGGGCAGGCGCGGACCGCGGGCATGTCGTCGTCCCAGGGGATGCCGGCCGCGTGCAGATGTGCGAGGGCCATCCGGTACGGTCGCAGCACACTCGCGTCGCCCCCGGCCAGCGGTACACAACCCAGGTGCGCGGCCCTGCTGAACGACGCGTAGCCGGCCACCAGGACCTCGCCGCCCCAGGCCGCCCCGTCGGCGCCGTGGCCGGTGCCGTCGAAGGCGATGCCGATCACGCGCTCGTCCGCGCCCAGGCCGTGCTCCGCCATCACCGACGCGATGTGCGCGTGGTGGTGCTGCACGGTGAGGACCGGCCGTCCGGCCGCGTGGGCGCGAGCCCAGTCGCCGGAGTGGTAGCCGGGGTGGCGGTCGGCCACCAGCCGGGTGGGCGCCACCCCGGTGAGGTCCTCCAGATGCTTCTCGGTCCGGGTCAGGGCGTCGACCGTGGACAGGTCGTCCATGTCGCCGATGTGCTGGCTCAGCCAGGCGTAGCGGCCCTCGGCCAGCCCACAGGTGTTCTTCAGGTCGGCGCCCACGGCGAGCGTCGGGGGCACGTCGAAGGGCAGCGCGATCGGCAGCGGGGCGTATCCGCGTGAGCGGCGCAGCGGCAGCTCGGCACCGGCGGCCCAGCGGCTGACCGAGTCGTCGCACGGCACGTGGATGCGCCGGTCGTGCCGCAGCCAGGCATCGACCAGCGGTGCAAGGACGGTCAGCGCCTCGCCGTCGTCGCTGACGATCGGCTCACCCGACAGATTGGCCGACGTCATCACGAGCGCGTCCGGGCCCGGCGGGTCGTCACCGATCCCGAAGAGCAGGACGTGCAACGGGGTGTACGGCAGCAGCAGTCCGAGGTGGGGGCTGCCGGGTGCCACGGCGTCGGAAACCCCCGCCCCGGGCCGGGCAGCGCGACGGGGGAGGAGGACGATCGGCCGGCGCCCACCGCGCAGGAGCTCCTCCTCGTCCGCCGTGAGAGTCACCAGCTCACGCGCGGTATCGAGGCTCGGCACCATCACCGCGAACGGTTTGCCACCGCGCTGCTTGCGCCGGCGCAGCTCCGCCACGGCTGCGCCGTCGCGGGCGTCGCACACCAGGTGGTAGCCGCCGAGGCCCTTGACCGCGATGATCCCGCCCTCGGCGAGAAGCTTCCGCGCGGTCCGCAGCGCGTCCCCGTCGTGCGACGGGACCACGCCCTCCTTGCCGACGAGTTCGAGCCGTGGTCCGCAGTCGGGACAGGCGATCGGCTGGGCGTGGAAGCGCCGGTCGCGCGGGTCCTCGTACTCGGCCCGGCAGGCCCCGCACATCTCGAAGTCCGCCATCGTGGTGGCGGCCCGGTCGTACGGAAGGCCGGTGACGATCGTGAACCGGGGGCCGCAGTGCGTGCACGTGATGAACGGGTGGCGGTAGCGCCGGTTCGACGGATCGCCCAGTTCCTCCAGGCACTCCCGGCAGGTGGCGATGTCGGGCGAGACAAGCGTCCTGGCCCGGTCGGACGCGCTGGACCGCTCGATGGTGAAGCCCGTACCGCCGCGGGCCGGCTGTTCGCTCGTACGTACGTCCTCGACGACCGCGAGCGGTGGGGCGTCGGAGCGCAGACGGCGGCCGAACTCCTCCACGGCCCCGGCCGTTCCCTCGACCTCGGCGAGCACCCCGTCGCCGGTGTTCGTCACCGAGCCCGTGAGCAGCAGCTCCGAGGCGGTGACATAGACGAAGGGCCGGAAGCCCACACCCTGCACGACGCCGCGCACCTCGAATCTGCGCCGGACCCGCTGCTCCCGGCCGCGGCCCATCATCTCCAGCCCCGACAGGGCCTCCTGGGCCTTCGCCCGGTCGATGAGCTCGACGGCGAAGCCCATGTGGAGAAGCACCCATTCGTCGCGACCGGGCGCCTCGTCGAGCATGCCGATGTTGACGCGGCGCCTGGCGCCCTCCACGTCCACCAGAGCCAGCTGGCCCGCATACCCGTCCACGATCTCCACGACGCGGCCAGGAATGCCTAGGCACATGATCAGGTTCTCCGGGGTTCGGTGCTGTTCACGGACGCGGTCGGGACGGACGGCACGAGCTGCCCGACCAGGGTGTGCACTGCCTGCATCGCCTCGGGCACCGCACTGTCGACGGCTTCGCTGAGCCCGATGCCCTCCTCCACTCCGGCGGGTGTGCAGCCGACGAGGTAGGTCAGCGGAAGCGTACCGCCCAATTGGTCCAGATTTGCCAGGACAGCAACCGGATTCATGCCATGCGCGTCGAATTCACCCGAACCGAGGTCCTCCACACCGATACGGAGCACCGTCATCTCCCCGGGGGCGCCGCCCCCCGGACAGGCGTCGACCAGAATCAGCGCGTCGTACCCGTCGAGCAGGTCGTACGCGAGATGCATGCCGCGGATGCCGTAGTCCACCACCCGGACCTGCGGGGGCAATCCGCCGTCGCGGGCCAGCCGGCGCACCACCTCCGGGCCGAAGCCGTCGTCGCCGAGAAACAGATTGCCGATGCCCGCGACCAGCACCCGGGCGGCCGTGTCAGGTTCCTTCTTCATCCTCGGCTCAGCCGCCCCCCGGACCGGTCCTGAGTTCGCTCCGGCTGTACGGAGGTGCCGGAGCGTCCGACCGAGGTGCCCGACGCCCGGTCCGACCCGGCGCTGCGGGCTCCCTTCGGGCCCCGTTTCACCTGCGGCTCCTCCTCGACGCCGCTGTTCTTCTCCGGTGTGTCCACCACGGTGTGCTCCCTGCTCACTTCACTCGGATCGGGAGTCACATCGAACGAATGCGCAGGTAGCGGCGGATGTCGGGGATCGACTTGATCCCGACTGTCACAGCGACGACCGCCACGGCCACGGCCGCTCCGGCGGTGATGATGCCCAGGGTCTTCACGATCGGTTCTCCTCTCGGTGCTGCGCCGTCTCCTCGACGCTCAGGGGTGTCAGCTCATCGGGGGCGAAGTAGAAGTAGCGGCCGTACCAGTCGTGCAGGTCCGACGCGGGGTCGTCGACGAGGACCAGGGCGATGTGCGTGCCACCGTCCACGTCCGAGAGAACCGCGGTCACCCGGGCCACCTGGCCGGCGAAGAACAGATCCTGCGCGTCTGCCCGCCGGGAGGGGTGTACGCGGACCAGGCTGCCACTGGTCACCCGGACCCCGTCGATCACGACCGAGTCGCTCCCGGGCCGTACCGAGGCGTCGGCCGCCGGGTCCCACCAGGGGGCGCCCGCGGTGTCGAAGGCGGCGGACCCCACGTCCCGGAGGTCGGCCGCCGGGCCCGCGGGAGCCGCGGGCCGCGGCGGGTGCGGGTCGCGCAACAGGCCGTGCAGCCGCTGGAGGTCGGCGGGCGACATGCCGTCGCACCGGTCGATGATCTCCCGGGCCCGGGGGTCGGTGGCCCTGGCCTCTGCCTTCTCCTCCTCCGTCATGGTCATCACGCGGAGGGTCAGGATCTCGTCGATCTCGGTCGAGTCGAACAGGGCGCCGGGGCTCTGCTCGGATACCTCCGGGTAGTCGTACAGGATGATCGGCGCACCGAGCAGGGTGTCCGTCGTCCCCACGGGTCCGGCCAGCACGGGCCAGCACCTGCGCTGGCGGCAACGGCCGGCGGCCGCCGCCGCCCCGGCGGGCGGTTCGAGCAGCGAGACGAACTCGGCGTCGTGCGCCCGCAGCAGCAGATGCGCGCCGATCAGCGAGGACCGGATCGCGGCGTCCTTGGTGGCCGCGGGCTCCGGATGCTCGTTGCGCACCGCCACCGAGAGCCGCACGTATCCGTCGTCGACGACGGCCCGCACGCGGACCCGGACCGCCAACGGCAGCCGCCGTCGGACGATCCGGCCCACCACAGCGCCCCGCTCGTCGGCCACCGGCTCGGTGTCCTCGCCGCCCGGGACCTCGTGGACGGCGTCCGTCACCTCCCCCAACGGCAGGGCGGTCAGGACGACTTCACGCTCGACGGCCTCGTCCCAGGACATCACCGGCACCCCGTCGACGACGAGCTGCTCGACCGGTACCTCCGCCCCGTCCTCGCCGGTGCTCCGCACCTCGCGGACCTGGAGCTGGAGGAAGCGCAGGTGCACGGTTACGGCGCCCGGCCCGTCGTGCGGTGCCAGCAGGCACTGCATCTCCATCTCCGGTTCCTCGCCAAAACTCGCCGCCGCGGCGTGCGGCGGACCGAGGACGCCGAATTGCCAGCGCGACCTGTTCTTGTGCGAGCTCGCCCGGTACGGGTACAGGAGGTACCCCTCGTACAGGACGGCGTCGGCGATCGAACGCACCTGGTCAAGACTCACAGGACCACCTCGTCGTGCTCGGCCAGCAGGGCCTGGACCGTCTCGTCCCAGCTGATCAGCCCGCGCCGGGCCCGGAAGTCCGCGAAGCGGGCCAGCACCTCGTGGTCCAGCCGGATCCACCCGGTGTTCGGGTAGTGCGCCGCCATCATGCGTCGCCACACCTCGACCGGCATCGGGTGCCGGGCCTCGCAGTCCCACGGCACCTGCTCGACCCCGAAGCCCTTGGCGCCGCGGGTGAAGACCGTGCCGGAGAACATCAGGGCGAGAGGCACCGAACCCTCGCCCAGGGCGTGCAGATAGCGGGAACCGATCACGTCGAAGTCGTAGGTGCAGGGCAGGGCGAGATCGACCTCGGTCGCACCGCTGAACCCCTGCACGGTGGTGTCGCAGCTCATCCACTGGAACGGCTTCAGGGTGTCCGTCCAACGGTCCCGGCCGCCGAACAGCGCTACCAGGCCGCTCTGTTCGGCCTCGTCGTAGTGGCGCCGCTGCGGCTCGATGCGGACCTGGCAGTGCAGCGCGATGGCGTGGATCCGCCGGCCCGTCCGCTCCTCGATCCGCAGCCGCGCGGTCAGCTGCGGAGCGGCCGCGTACGGTTCGGCGACGACATCCAGCACGGAGAACGCGAAGCCGTTCACGGCGCCCCGATCCCCGCGGCGGGCCGGCTTCGGTCCGCCACCCGCGCGAAGAAGCCGTCCATTGCGGCACGGACCTCGGAGCCACCGTCGAACCCGTGCCACAGCGAGCGCAGTTGCCCCACCAGCTCGTAACAGGCGTCGATCGGCACCAGATGGCACGAACCCTCGCTCGTTGCCGTACGCCGGATCAGCAGCGCCTCCACGTCCGGACGCAGCACGGCGAGCTCCGGGCTCGACTCGACGACGGACGCCCAGGCGTCCAGCGGCAGTTCCGACTCGGTGGCCCCGGCGGGCCCGGGGTAGAACGCGACCATCCGGTCCTGGACGGAGTTGCGGAACAGGAAGGCGAGCCCCACGGGAATCTGCAACTCGTCCCAGACACGCCCGTCCACGGTCAGCCCGGCGAAGTGCAGATAGCGCTCGGGGACCGCCCGGTAGCGCAGCTCCGCGTTCTCGTCGGTGAACAGCAGATAGCAGGCCCGGCAGCAGCACATCAGGGCACGGCTGTCGAGGTTCACCACATGGGGGTGGCGCTCGCCGATGGGTTCCGCGCACATCTCGCAGCGCTCACCGGCGGGCGGCCGCGGCCGGTTGCGCGTGAGCCGCAGCAGGGTGGCGGCCGGCGAGGCGGAACGTCCGGCGGCGATCACGGCGCCACCGCCGTGGGGACCGACACCGAGACCGCCGCACCGTCCGACAGCAGGGGCAGCGGTGCCAGGTGCACACCGTCCCCGTCGAGGCAGGCCCCGGCCCGCCGCACGTCGTAGTGGGCATGGCACCCGGCACAACGCAGGATCGCGTCCCCGGAGCGACCGCCCAGCCGCCGCGCCAGCGTGGCACCCTCGAACGGCCGCTCGCAGCGCGCGCACCGGTCCTCGAAGGCGAAGAGGTCCGTGCCCACCCGGCAGGCCACCACCCGCATCATCCCGACACCGACCCGGGCCACGGCACCGGACTCCAGCCCCGACAGCTCCGGCACGACCTCCCACGACGCGCCGTCGCCGGCCGTCCCGGAATCCGCGTGCAGCCGGGCGAACAGCGAGTCCACCGGTACCAGCGGCCCAGCCGCCCCGGAGTCCTCGTCGGCCGGGGTCTCGACCTCGATCGAGGTGATCTCCGGCGCCGCCGCCTCCACAGCACCCTGTACGGCCAGCTTGAGTGTGACCGAGGACGACGGGCAGCCGTCACAACTGCCCAGCAGCCTCAACCGGACAGTGCCTTCGTCGGTGACGGCGAGCAGCTCCACATCACCGCCGTGCGACCCCAGATACGGTCGTACGCTCTCCAGTGCCCGCTCGACCCGGGTCTCCACGCCGTACGGATGCAGCCCGTGCACCAGCAGGACGCCGGCCACCAGCTCGTCGTCGGCCAGCGCGGCCAGGACGTCGTCGTCCAGCCGTCCCTGCTCGTGCACGAGGTCGAGCAGCCGTGCCAGCCCGGCACCGTAGAAGTCGGCGACGAGCCGGACCAGTTCCTCGCTGCGTTCGCGGGCGATCGCGCCGCCCGAGCCGCTGGCGGCGATCAGGGTGTCGATGCGTTCACCGGTCGTCCGCCAGTCGGGAGTGGTCCGGGACTCCTCCCGCGCCATCACTCACTGCCCGCGGACTGGGTGGGGGAGTGCAGGAGTTCCAGCTTCTTGCCCTCGCCGAGGTACATGTGCACACCGCAGGGCAGACAGGGGTCGAAACTGCGCACCGTGCGCATGATGTCGATGCCCTTGAAGTGTTCCCGGTCGTTCTCCTCGAAGATCGGCTGGCCCTGCACGGCGTCCTCGTACGGGCCGGGCGTGCCGTAGGTGTCGCGGGGGCTGGCGTTCCACGGAGTCGGCGGGTACGGGTGGTAGTTGGCGATCTTGCCGTCCCGGATCACCATGTGGTGGGAGAGGACACCGCGGACCGCCTCGGAGAACCCGCAGCCCACGCCCTCCTCGGGCACCTCGAACTTCTCCCAGGTCTTGGTGTTCCCGGAGCGGATCTCCGCGAGCGCCTGCTCCGCGAAGTGAAGCGCGCAGGCGGCCGCGTAGGCCTGGAAGTAGGTGCGAGCCCGGTTGCGCTCGATGGTGTTGCTCCACTTCGGGACGTGCCACTCCAGCTCCACCGGCCCCTTGAGGGCGGTCTTGGGGAGGTTGATCTTCACGCTGTGGCCGGTGGCCTGGACATAGCCGATGTCGACCAGACCGGCCAGCGCGGTGGTCCACAGCCGCGCGAGCGGACCGCCGCCCGTGTCGAGCGCCAGGTAGTCCTTGCCGTCGAACCACCGGGGTGACATGACCCAGCTGTACTTGCCGTCCAGGTCCCGCTTCTGCGGCTGCGGGTTGGTGTGCTGGTTCCACGGGTGGCGCCGGTCGACCGGATTGCCGAGCGGGTCGTGGGAGACGAAGGTCTCCTGCTCGTCCCAGTCGTTGTAGTACGACGAACCGAGCAGGATCCGGATGCCGAGGTTGATCTCCACCAGGTCGGTGGTGACCAGCTTCCCGTCGACGACGATACCGGGGGTGACGTACATCTTCCGGCCCCAGTCGGTCATGTCCTTGTACTCGAAGTTGCAGTGCTCCGGGTCCTGGAAGGAGCCCCAGCAGCCCAGCAGGATACGGCGGTTGCCGACCTGCTCGTACCCCGGC
Organism: Streptomyces sp. NPDC001880; assembly: GCF_053594575.1. Lineage (NCBI taxonomy): Bacteria > Bacillati > Actinomycetota > Actinomycetes > Kitasatosporales > Streptomycetaceae > Streptomyces > Streptomyces sp. NPDC001880. Next base: position 72,496 of record NZ_JBSFET010000009.1, on the reverse strand, counting down.
AGGGCTTCGTAGAAGAAGTCGAAGAGGTCGTCGTGCATCGGCACGACCTTCTTCATGAACTCGATGTACCGCTGGAGGCGGGTGATGTAGTCCGTCATCAGCTGTACGGTCGCCACGGTGCCGACCCCGCCGGGATAGAGCGTGGAGGGGTGGACGTGCCGGCCCTCCATCAGGCAGAACATCTCCCGGGTCATCCGGCTGACCTGAAGCGCCTCGCGGTAGAACTCGCCGGTGAACGGGTTCAGCGACCGCATGATGTCGCCGATCGTCCGGTACCCGTGCGCGTCGGCGTGCGGGGAGGGGGTGCGGTTGGCCTGTTCCAGCACCCCGGGGTTGGTCTCCGCGACCATCTTCTCGCAGTAGTCGACCCCGACCAGGTTCTCCTGGAAGATGTTGTGGTCGAACATGTACTCCGCGGCCTCGCCGAGATTGACGATCCATTCGCCGAGGTGCGGCGGCTTCACTCCGTACGCCATGTTCTGCGTGTAGCAGGAACATGTGGCGTGGTTGTCACCGCAGATTCCGCAGATGCGACTCGTGATGAAGTGCGCGTCCCGCGGGTCCTTTCCCTTCATGAAGATTGAATAGCCGCGGAAGATGGAGCTGGTGCTGTGGCACTCGGCGACCACCTTCTGCTTGAAGTCGATCTTCGTGTAGATACCCAGACTGCCGACGATCCGGGTAATGGGATCCCACGCCATTTCGACCAGGTCGTTCTTGCCCTGGCCGCCTCCGGCACCTTTGTGCTGCGTCGCGGTCATTGGCCGCCTCTTCTTTCTGTCCGTTGCGGTGATGTACGCGGTCACTCACCAGGTGCGTGTGGCGCCGGTCGTGAGTTTCCTGCCGGGCCTACGCCATTTCGGTTCGCGGTCCAGGGAGTGAATGGTGAGGCTGCGCAGCCGCCGGATCGTCGACCCGTACGGCCCGACCGCGCTGGTCGAGAGCTTTCCGCCGGGGGGCTCGTCCATGAACGGCATGAACTTGTCCGGGAAACCGGGCATGGTGCAGCCGATGCAGATGCCACCGACATTCGGGCAGCCGCCGATGCCGTTCATCCAGCCGCGCTTGGGCACGTTGCACTTGACCGCGGGGCCCCAGCAGCCCAGCTTGACGATGCACTCCGGCGAGCCGTACTCCGTCGCGAAGTCGGCCTGCTCGTAGTACCCGGCTCGGTCGCAGCCCTCGTGGACCGTCGCCCCGAACAGCCACGTCGGCCGGAGTGCGTCGTCGAGCGGGATCATCGGTGCCTGGTCGGTGGCCATGTAGAGCAGGTAGGTGAGCGTCTCCGAGAGGTTGTCCGGCTGGATCGGGCACCCGGGGACGCACACGATCGGGATGCCGGCCTTGGACTTCCAGTCCCAGCCCAGGTAATCGGGAACCCCCATTGCGCCGGTCGGGTTGCCCGCCATCGCGTGGATGCCGCCGTACGTCGCGCAGGTGCCGGCCGCGACGATCGCGGTCGCCTTCGGTGCCAGCCGGTCGAGCCACTCGCTGGTCGTCACCGGCTGGCCGGTGGCGGGATCGTTGCCGAACCCGCACCAGTAACCCTCGTCGTGCAGCCGCTCGTTCGGAATGGACCCCTCGACCACCAGAACAAAGGGTTCCAGTTCTCCGCGATCGGCCTTGAAGAACCATTCGAGAAAATCGTCGGCGCCGCCGTTCGGACCGCACTCGAAATCGATGAGAGGCCAGTGGACGGCGACCTGCGGAAGTCCCGGCAGGGCGCCGAGCGCGATTTCTTCGATGCTCGGCTGCGTGGCGGCGGTCAGGGAGACGGAATCGCCGTCACAGCTCAGTCCTGCGTTGATCCACAGCACGTGGATCAGTGTGTCCTCCGCCTTGACCGCTTCCTCTGTCGGCATGGCAGTGCCGCCTTTCAGGATGACGGCCTGCCGGCCGTCGGCCCCCACAGGTGGGTATGTGCACATTGCTACCATCACGCCCCGATTTGCAGGCATCGGCAACAGGGGAATTCGCCGCTCCGCCCCGTCACCGGGGGCCGAATGACGGCATGTGGTGGGCCGCTCGGGTGGTCCGGGCGGGGGACCGGTCCCGTCGGACGGGGCCACGGTCCTCCCGCGGCCCTACGGTCGGAGCCACCCGCGGAAGGACGAGGCACCGGTGCACGAGCTGGCCATCACACAGAGCGTCGTCGACTCGGTGTGCGCACGAGCCGGGGGGCGCCGGGTCCGATCGGTCCGCGTCCGTGTGGGCGTGCTCACCGCCGTGGTGCCCGACTCGATGCGGTTCTGCTTCGGCCTGGTCACGGAGGGAACGGAGGCCGAGGGCGCGCAATTGGAGATCGACCAGCCGCCCGGCGCCGGCCGCTGCCGTACCTGTGCTGCCGAATTCACCTTGACCGACCTGATTCTGCTGTGTCCCTGCGGCAGCGCGGATGTGGAGATCACATCGGGGCAGGAACTGCAGATCGTCTCCATGGAAGTGGGCTGAACCATGTGTGGTACCTGCGGCTGTGCCGAGGAGTCCGGCGGGACCAGGATCGTGATGCTGCGGGAGGACGGTGTGCCGGACCACGGGCATCCGCATCCGCATCCGGACCCGCACGCTCATCCGCATCCGCATCCGCATCCGCATCCGCATCCGCATCCGCATCCGGACCCGCACGCTCATCCGCACGGGCGTCGTCAGCCGGGTGGAGCCGGTGAGACCCTCACCATCGAGCAGAAGGTACTCGCCAAGAACGACCTGCTCGCGGAGCGCAACCGGACGTGGATGACCGACCGCGGCGTCGTGGCCGTGAACGTGATGAGCTCGCCGGGCGCAGGCAAGACGACCCTGCTGGAACGCGCCGTCACCGACCTCGGCGACCGCCGGCCGGTGGCCGTCGTCGAGGGCGATCAGGAGACCAGGCTCGACGCCGACCGGATCAGGCGTACGGGCTGCGCCGTGGTGCAGGTGAACACGGGAGCGGGGTGCCACCTCGACGCGGAGATGATGAGGGACGCCCTCACGGCGCTGTCCCCGACCGAGGGCTCGCTGCTCATGGTGGAGAACGTCGGGAACCTGGTGTGCCCCGCCCTGTTCGACCTGGGGGAGCGCAGCAAGGTCGTGATCATCTCGGTCACCGAGGGCACGGACAAGCCGCTGAAGTACCCGTACATGTTCGCGGCCGCCGACCTGGTCCTGATCAACAAGTCCGATCTGCTGCCCTACGTGGACTTCGACGTGGAGCAGTGCGCACGGCACGCGCGCTCGGTGAACCCGGACGTGCGCGTGCTGACGGTCTCCGCGACCACCGGCGAGGGCCTGGCCTCCTGGTACGACTGGCTGGCGGAGCAGCGGTAGCCGCTCCGCCGCCGCACCGCGGTCAGCCTTGGGGGACCGGGGATTGCGGGACCGCGGTGCCGGACGCGGGGCGCTCCTTGCGTACGAAGGCCCGGCGCAGCCCGTGGTACGGGTGGTGCGGGTCCGCGAAGATGCGGTGCATGCGCACGAGTTCGGCCTCCCGGTAAGGGGCCAGGTCGACCCGGTCCCGCTCCTCCTTCTTCGCGTGGATCCGGGACTGCGTCGCGGGCAGGGCCGCCAGGCGGGTCGCCAGGGCTCCGACTTCCGAGTCGAACGACTCAGGGGCGCACGGGATCACCCTGTCGACCAGCCCGAGCCGGTGGGCCGCGGTGGAGCTGACCGGCAGGGCGTCCCGCATGAGCCGGTCGGCCGCCGCCGCACCCACCCGCCGCGGCAGCGTGTACGTCCAGTACTCCGATCCGTACAGCCCCATCAGGCGGTAGTGCGGATTGAACACCGCGCCCGCCCTGCACCACACCTCGTCGGCGGCGAGGGCCAGCATCACCCCGCCCGCTGCGGCGTTCCCGGCCAGGGCGGCGACGACGAGCCGGTCCGTGGTGGTCAGCACCGCCTCCACCAGGTCGTCCATGGCATTGATGTTGGCCCAGGACTCGGCGCCGGGATCGGCTGCTGCCTCGATCACATTGAGGTGGATGCCGTTGGAGAAGAAGTCCCGGCCACCGCCGACGACCAGCACCGAGGTGGGCCGGGAGCAGGCGAACCGGTAAGCGCGCAGCAGGCGTTGGCACTGCTCCGTGCTCATCGCGCCGCCACGGAACGAGAACGACAGGAACCCGGTCCCGGCCTCCTCCCGGTAGCCGATCTCTGACCAGGTGTCGTCGTCCCCGGTCCTGTGAAGTGGAGCCGGACGCTCGGGCACGGCGGACAGCCGCCCGGCCAGCGCCGAGGTGGCGGGGAGCTTGAACGTGGCCGGGCCGCCCGGCGCCCGCCGTGGCCGCAGCTCGGGGATCCACACCGCGCCGTCGGTGGTCGCCCGGCAGATCGCGCCGTCCCGGGTGGCCACCACATCCCCCGGGCGGCCGCCCAGCCGGGACTCGGGATACCCGCCGTGCAGGAACCACTCGCCGCCCAGCAACTCGTCGAGCACACCGGGCTGGGAGTCCGCCGCCCTGAGTTTGCGGATCACCGTCGCAGTGGAGTCCGACTGCCAGTCGATGCGACGCAGCGCCTGCCGGAACAGGGGGCGGCAGCCATCGCCGGCGCCGGAGGCCTGCGGTGCCGGGGCGTACGTCCCCGACGCGAAGCGTCCGACCGCCAGAAGCACCGCCTCCACAGCGGCGTCCGAGATCTCGTTGCGGTACAGGTCGCTCTTGCCCACAGGGGGCAGCGGACAGGCCACGGACGCCCAGACGTCGCCCGCGTCCATCTCAGCGTTCGCCTGAAGCACGGTGACGCCCCAGCGCTCCGCTCCCTCGTGGACGGCCCAGTCCAGGGAGGAGGGCCCGCGGTCGCCGACCGGCCCCGGATGGACGACGAGACAGGTGTGGGCCGACCAGACGTCGCTCGGGATCGCGGTCTTCAGGTACGGCGCCACAACAAGGTCCGGGCACTCCCGGCGGACGGCTTCCCGGAACGGTCCTTCCTCGTGTGCTAGTGCCGCGGCAGGCAACGTCGGCCCGTCGAGGAGCGTTGCGCGGCGCGTGCTCTCGGCGTGCCGGCCGGAAGTCCTCGTATTGGATGTACTCGGGCTTTCGGGCGGTGCGGCGAGAGCGCGTGCCGCGCGCTGCGACGGGGCGAACGTTGCCTGCCGCGGCACCAGCTGCACGGCTACGGAGTGCCCGTGGTCCCTCAGCTCCGCCTGGACACGTTGGGTAAGGCTGTTGAAGGCGCTTGCGACAAGCAGGATGTGCACGGCGATCTCCCGGTGGCTGCGGTCCGTCCTGATCGAGCGTGAGTGCGGACGCCTGCTCAGCGGGACTCACTCGGCGGGAACATGCCGGGAATTCACCCGAAGCACACAGCGAATGGTGAGCCGACGCGCCACTGCGCTCGCCGCGCCGGGCCGGGCCGCCGTCCTGTTCGTGCGCTAAGGACAAGGGGCACCGCCGGGCCTTCGTCCGGCAGCGGCCAAGTGGCCCTACGGGTCTCGCGCACAGCACCGAGCCGGGTCACAACCCGGCAGTGGTGCTGTGCGCGCAGGTCGCGTCCGATGAAGTGGTGCAGTCGGGCCGAGGGTGGCCATCGCCCGGATTCGAGCCGGGGTTTCCGCATCGGGGCGAATCCGAGTGCGGTGTCCTGGGCCGCTGGACGACGCATGGCCAGGCGGAGCGTATCCACTCACCGGCCAGCGCGCCCACCTCTTTTTTCTCACAATCGTCAGTGGACAGGCTGCTGGCATGAGGGTTCGGGCCGGCATGGCTTCGGTTGTGTCTCCCATGAGCCGTGCGGCAACTGCCTCGGCCCACCGTGATCGCGTCCAGGCGCGGAACGTACGATCGCCGGGTGAGCGGGCCTGGGAGGGCACAGTGGGACATTTCAAGGGCTTCGACGTGGCCGGGTTCTGGGACGACTCGGAGTACGCGCTGAGGGAGTACGTGGAGGAGGCCCCGCCTACGCAGGAGCTGATCGCGGCGGTGGAGGAGGAGCTCGGCGGATACCGGCTGCCCGGCTCCTACATCGCGCTGATGACCGCGCACAACGGCGGCGTTCCCCACCGGGACCACTTCCCCATGGCCGAGCCGACCTCCTGGGCCGACGACCACATCGTGATCACTGGCATCAGAGGCATCGGAGGGACAAGGCCGCAGTCGCTCGGCGGTGAGTTCGGCAGTCGGTTCTGGATCGACATGTGGGAGTACCCCGACATCGGTGTCTACTTCGCCGACACACCGTCGGCCGGCCACGACATGCTCGCTCTCGACTACCGCGCGTGCGGCAGGGACGGCGAGCCGGCCGTGGTCCATGTCGACCAGGAGGACGGCTTCGCGATCACCTTGGTCGCGGAGAACTTCGAGGCCTTCGTCACGGGGCTGGTCGACGAGTCCGTCTACGACACCTCGGAGGCGGACCGGATCGCCGACCTGGCAGCGGTGCGCGAGGGCAGCTTCTCCCCGGTACTGCTGCGTGCCTTCCGCGAGGTCGCCGACGTTCTGCCCGACGCGGACCGGCGGATGCGGATCCTCGCGGAGGCCGTCGTGCACGACAAGGGGTTTTTCGCCCTGCACGCCGATGCGCGCTCCACGCTGATGTACGACTACCTGTTCTGGCTGTTCACCAGCTTCAATCAGGTCGGGTCCTTCGACCGGTACGTAAGGACGCCTCCGCAGCACGAGCGTTCCTACGCGCTGCCGGACTACGAACTCATGATCGTCTTCAGCCTCGTGGCCGATCCCTACGACTTCGGTACCGGCGGATACGCCCCCGGCTTCCTCGAGGACTGGTGGAACTCCCGTGTCGCCTCGGGGCGCATCTGCGAGACCGCCGACGGCTACCGCATGACGGATGCCGCTGTCACAGCGCTGCTCAACGAACTCGCCGCCGTGGTCGGCGACCGGTAGCCGCACTCGGCGGGCACGTGGCGCACCCGCACCCGCACACCACCGCGACGGCCGGATGAGCTGGACAGCGGCCAAGTGCGCGGGCGGCCGGGCCCTGTTCACGCTGCACCCTTCCACGGGAAGGGGGAGAGCCGCAGGCCCCCGAGCGGCGACGCGGACCTCGCGTACGAGCGTGCCGTACTGAAGGCGTTCACCGAGCGCTCGGCGAAAGCCCATGGGTGCTCCGCGCCGGTGACCCCTTGAGGCCGTCCCGAGCGTGCGGCCGCCGCCCCGGCCACCGGCCTCAGACTCCGGTGACCCTGGCGCTCGCCGACAGCTCGTAGACCAGGGTGACCGTGCGGAGACCGCCGGGCGGGAGAGCCACGTCCCAGCGGGCGATGCCCTCGGCGTCGACCGCGTCGGGCGCCGGGGAGCACGCATCCTTGCGCAGGCGTATCTCCACCGCCGAGACCTCGGAGACCGGTATCCGCTCCCGGAGGACGACGACCCGCTCGCCGTGCTCCCCGGGGGCGGAGAACCGGGACAGGTGCAGCCGGACCGTGTGGGTGACCACGGTCCGCTGGGTGAGGGCTGCGGTGGCGCGGGACTCCTCGGCCTGCCGGACCACCCGGTGGTCGTCGCAGCTGCCGAAGGCCAGCTCGACGCGGGAGCCGGGGGCGGTGAAGTCCAGCGTGCCCCGGCCGCTGAATCCGCTGCCGCGGACCAGGTCCACCGGTCCGGCGAGCAGCGCGTGGCCGGACAGGTTGTCGAACCGCACCACCTGGGTGACCAGCGGCGACAACTCCGGTGAGCAGGCGTACTCACTGAGCGCGTCCGTGGTGAACGCGGAGAGCCGTACCCGGTGGGCGCGGCCGTCAGCAGGCACCGAGACCGGCGCGGGGGATCTCAGCACCCGTGCCTCGCCGCCGTCGTCCAGCCCTGGCAGGCCGAGCACCGGGGCCGGGCCGAGAGACCCGATCTCCTCCTCGCGCAACTCGACGTCGACCATGCGGTGCTCCGCCGCCGAGCGGTCCTTGAGCGTGAGCCGGTCCTCGCCCAGCCTCGGCGGATCGGTGGCCTGCGCCGAACGTGCCGTCGACAGTGTCAGCCGTACGTCCGACCAGTCCTCGCCGGTGCGCTGCCAGACCATCGCGTCGGTCTCCAGCGTCAGCGAGTCCCCGTCGAGCACCGCCCGGTAGGCGGGCCGCCACAGCGCACACGGGGTGAGGTGGCTCAGGCGCAGCCCGACCGGCCCGGCGGCCGAGGCATCCACGGTCAGCTCGACATGGCCGACCAGCTCGGCGGGCTCATCCTCGGCGAGCTGCAGGGCCTGCCGGGCCGCCCCGAGTTCGGTGGCAAGGGCGGTCAGCCGGGCCTCCGCGGTACGGAGTTGCTCACCGCGCGCGTCGCGTTCCTCGTCCACCCGGTCCAGTTCGCGGGCCCAGCGGGTCCGTTCGGTCTCCCCGGCGCCGGCGCCCTCGCCGATCTCCCGCAGCAGATCGGCGGCGAGGCGGCCGAGCAGGCCGAGGCGGGTCCGCAGCCGGTCACGCCGCTGCTCCAGGGCCGGCCGCTCCTCTTCGAGGGCGTGTACGCGCCGGCGCAGGGCGGAGTCGTCGTCGGTGGAGGACTGCGGCGCGCGCGGCCTCCAGTCGCGGACGATCCGCACGTCGAGAACGGTCGCGGGGTGGTCGGCGGTCAGCTCGGCGCGGAGGGTCCGGTCGACGGCCAGCGCGCTGACCGGCCCGAGACGCAGGCGCTGGACCCCGGCCTCCAGGTCGAGCACGACGGCGCGCTCGACATGGGCGCGATCCTCAAGGCATGTGACGGCGGTGACGGGGAGGGCGATCGGCTTGGAGGCCGTGGACATGGTGTGTCAGCTCCTGCGGTTGCCGCCGACCAGGGCCTTGCCGGTCGGGATGCGGATCTCGTAGCCGCCGTCGAGGGCGGCAGTGGCGCCTGCGGGCAGGTCCAGCCGCCAGACGCGGGTGCCCGGCGCATGCCGATCGGGGCCGGCGCCCTCCTCCGGCGTCGTCCAGTCGGCCCGCTCCTCGATCCGGACGTCCGGATCGGAGGTGACCGGAACCCGTTCCAGGACTTCCACGGCGACGGGCCTCGCGAGCCCATTGGCGAGCTCCACGTGGACGCGGTGGTCGAGCACGGTGGTGTTGTTGCGCAGGCCCGAGGTCGACTCGTGCAGGTTCGTACGGCGGGTGACCCGGATGCCCTCGGCCGGCCCGAGTCCCACCCGGCGCACATCCCCGGGGGCAAGCGTGGGCAGAGCGGCGGTCAGCAGGTAGTCCTCGTCGAGGGTGACCTCCACCGGGCCGGCCAGCAGCGCCTGGTCGGTGGCGTTGGAGAGCACCAGCGTCGCGTACACGGTCTGCTCCACGGACGGCACACAGAGGTACTCGGTACGCAGTCCCACCGGGATCTCGCCGACGGTGACGGTGTGCCAGGTGCCGTCCGACGGAATGTCGGCGCGCGCGGGGGCGTCGAAGCGGTGCTCGAAGGAACCCGCCGACTCGCGGGGACGCACAGCATGTCCGGGCAACGGCAGCGCGGCAACTGCCTCGGCGCGGCGGCGGTACTCGGTCGCCACCGGGTCGAAGGCGGAGCCGGGAAAGAGCCGGCCCCTGCGACCGCCCTGCTCGTCGGGGCCGCACAGGACGAGTGCGGCATAGTCGAGCTCGGCGCCGCTCGGCTGCGGCGGCCCGGTCACCGGCGCCGGAGGCGGCGGCGCGGCCCGGCCGGGAGCCGCAGGCGCCACGGGGGAGGGGACACCCGTGACGGGCATCCCGCCGCCGAAGGCCCCCGGGGGAGCGCCGTATCCCCCGCTGGGCGCCGGCGCGGCGTCGTGGCCGCGCAGTGCCGGCGGCGGGGGAGGCGGTGGTGGCGGAAGGGGAGCGGACGCGGAGCCGACTGCGACGGCCATGGGCGCGGAGGCCGGGGCAGGGCCTGCCGCGTCGTACCCGGAGAACAGGCCGACGAGCCCGGCCGGGGGCTCGCGCCAGCCGGAAGGCGCGGGGGCGGGCTGACTGCGTCCGATCCGGATCGAGCGGAGTCTCGGCAGGCCGGTGCGGCGCCGGAGGTCTGCGGTGGCCAGGGCGATGCGGACGCCGGTCCAGTCCTCGCCGGTCCGCTGGGCGACCGAGGCGCCCAGCACCAGACGGCCGCTGTCGTCGCCCTGACGGTGGGTGAGGCGGTAGGCCGGCACCCAGACGGCGCCCGGCACCCCGTATTCCAGCTCCAGCTCCACCTCGCCGTCACCGGCGCCGTCGAGGGACAGGACCGCGCAGACCGTGGTCTCCACGTGCGCAGGCGGGGCATCGGTGGAGGCGCGGTCGAGACGGTCGGCGGCGACGGTGAGCTCGTGCTCGGCGTCGCGCAGCGCCTCCTCCAGCTCGATGAGGCGCTTGTGCAGGCCCGCCAGCCGCTCCTCGACGAAGTCGGCGAGCTCCAGCCACGCGTCGACGGGGGTGCGGCGGTGAGGGTCCTCGCGCCTGCGGGCGGGCGGGACGGGGTGGAGAGCCCGGATCTCCTCGATCAGGCTCAGCTGCCGGTCCCGGCGGCCCTGCGCCGCCGCGTACTCGTCGTGCAGCCGCTCGAACTCGTGCCGCAACCCGTCGGGCGTGCCCGCGCCGAGCGGCTCGGCCTCGACCTCCACCCGGGCCTCGCCGACGCGCACGCCGGGGGCGCCCAGGACACGGGCCCGCAGCGAGTCCGGGTCCAGCGAGCGGGGCAGTCCCGTCACCCGCACCCGGCCGCCGTGCGGCACACTGCCCCGGGCCAGGCGCCGGCAGAGCGCGCCCTGCGCGTACACCAGGACCGAATCGAGGGTCGATCCCCACCTCTGTACCGGCTCAGCCGTCATGCCCTCCGCCCCCCGTCGTGTCCATGCTGAGCGAAGCTTACGCGCGGGCGGTCCGCGCCTCCGCCTTGCATCAGGAGGACCGGGCGGAACGCCGCCGGGACCGCAGGGCCGGTGGCGATGCGGTGCTGCGGTCGTCGCACCTGTCGGTGTGGTCGGCCACGTCGGCGCCTCCTCGCGCAGTCCGGCACGGGGAACCGGCCCGGCGACGGGGCCGACGGACGGCATCCCTGGGGCGCGTGTCGAAGTCCCGCCTGGGCGGGGGCGTCCGGCACTTCCCGAGCTCTCGGCTTCGCTCGAGCAGGGGAGACCCCATTGCCGGCCGCGTTGCCGGTCGTCGGCGCAGCCCGCTGCGCTCTCCTCCCTCCGCCTTGCGAGCGTGCGTGCCGGACGCCGCGCGGCTGCGCTCCGGGCGACGACGGCAGTTTGACGACAGGGCCTGGCAGGACGGCCCCTCCGCGGCGCGACGATGCCCGATTCGTCCGCCGACCCTACGGTGGAGGGATGGCGGTGATCAATGGTTGGAGGCCCGGAGCGCTGGCCCGGATCCGCGCAGCGGACGGGACGGGCGCTGCCGTGCTGTTCGTGCTGTCGGTCGTGGGCGCCTCGATCGATCCGCACGAGCACCAGATCCTGCTGCGCTGGCCACCGGTGGTGGTGGCCGCCGTCGGCTGCGCCGCACTCGTGCGGCGGCGCCACCACCCGTTCGGCGTACTGGCCGTCACCGTCACCTGCGGGGTGACCTTCCAGCTGCTCGGGGTCCGGGACAGCCCGCTGGTGGTGAGCCCGGTCCTGGTGGCCGTCTACAACGTGGCCGTGCGGACCGACCGGCGTACCGCCTGGACCTCGGCAGTTGTCGCGGCCTCCACCCTGGTGACCACCGCCGCCATGTTCACCCCGCAGACCTTGCTGCAACCGGACACGGTCGCGATGGTGGCCTGGACGGCGCTGCCGGCCGCGATCGGGGACGGGGTGCGCTCGCGTCGCGCCTATGTGGTGGCCGTGGAGGAACGGGCGGAGCACGCGGAGCGCACCCGGGAGCAGGAGGCACGCCAGCGGGTGGCGGCCGAACGCGTCCGGATCGCACGCGAACTGCACGACATCGTCGCGCACCACATCGCCCTGATCAACGCACAGGCGGGCGTCGCCGTCCATCTGGTGGACCAGCGGCCGGAGCAGATCCTCACCGCGCTGGAGGACATCCGGGACACCAGCAGCTCGGCGCTGGACGAACTGCGGGTCACCGTGGGCCTGCTCCGGCAGTCCGACGACCCGGTGGCGCCGCGCGACCCGATGCCGGGACTGGCACAGGTGCCGGCCCTGCTGGCGTCGTTCGAACGCACCGGGCTGGCCGTGAGCCACACCCGGTGCGGCGACGCCGAACCGCTGGAACCGGCGGTCGACCTGGCCGCGTACCGCATCGTGCAGGAGTCCCTGACCAATGTGCGCAAGCACGCCGGCGCCGATCACGCCCGGTTGTGCCTGCACTACCACCAGGAGCGGCTCACGATCACCGTCGAGGACGACGGGTCCGCCGGACCGCACCGTCCTCGTCCCGGGGCCGGTCACGGGCTGATCGGCATGCGTGAGCGTGCCGCCACGCTGGGGGGCAGGCTGCACGCGGGACCACGCCCCGAGGGGGGATTCACCGTGACGGCCGAACTGCCGCTGCGTCCCGGCCGCCCTGGCCCGGAGCGCGATCGGAGAGACGGGCATGACGATACGTGTACTGCTTGCAGATGATCAGGCCCTCCTGCGGGGCACCTTCAGAATGCTGTTCGACGCCACGGACGACATGGAGACCGTGGCCGAGGCATCCAACGGGCGCGAGGCGGTCGAGCTGGCCGACGCGCAGCATCCGGACGTGGTCCTGATGGACATCCGCATGCCGGAGATGGACGGCCTGGAGGCGACCCGGCTCATCAGCGAGTCCGAGGACCTCGCGGGCGTGAAGGTGCTCATCCTGACCACCTTCGAGGACGACGAGCACGTCGCCGAGGCGCTGCGTGCGGGTGCCAGCGGCTTCCTCGGCAAGGGTGCGCGGCCCGAGGAGCTCCTTGATGCCGTCCGCACGGTCGCGGGCGGTGAGGCACTGCTGTCCCCTACGGCGACGCGAGCGCTGATCACCCGGTTCCTGGCCCAGCCGGACCCGTGCCCGGTGGCCGTGCACGAGCGGCTGGAGTGCTTGACGCCGCGCGAGCGCGACGTCACGATCCTCGCCGCGCTGGGCCTGTCCAACGAGGAGATCGCCGATCGCCTGTTCGTCAGCCCGCTGACCGCGAAGACCCACGTCAACCGGGCGATGACCAAGCTGGCGGCCCGTGACCGCGCCCAGCTCGTGGTCGTCGCCTATCAGTGCGGGCTGGTCACTGCGGCGGGCGAGCCGAGCGTCCCCGAGGTGCCCGCGTGACGCTCGCCGCGGAGTAGTCCGGCGTACCGGATACCGCAGCCGTGGTAGTCGGGAATCACCGTGCGGGGACGATGTGCCGGGGGGTGTCGCCGGGCGATGGTGGGGTCATGAACGGAGGTTTCGCCATGACCGAAGCCCACTGCCTGACCCAGACGTCCGGCGAGAAGTCTGTTCCCGCACATCTGACCCTGCTGCGCGACGCTCTTGCCCGCGGACAGGGACGGAACACGCGGGCCTGCGCGGCCGGCCGCGGCCAGACGTCCCCCCGCCGCCGCGGGTCGGACCGGACCGCCCCGAGGACGCAGATCACCCTGGCCCAGTGGGTCAGCAGAACCTCATCGTGCATCACGTGAGCCGCTCCACGGGCCACCGGTTCCGACGCGGCTCTGCACACGACCGGGCGGCCTGCCCATGCCGGCCATGGGCGGGCCGAGCCCGGCTCACCCCGCGGTGAGGACGCGCCAGTCGCGCGAGCCGATGTCGGCGGGCGTGCCGTCGGGCCGGGCGGGCCGAACAAGCGGTCGGTCCTGCTCGTACCCGCCCTGCCGATGACGCTCGGCACCGCGCTGGCCGGATGGGCGGCCCTTCTGCCGGGCCTCGGCCACGGCTACCGGGCGGTGATCTCCGCTGCCGCGGTGCTGCACTCGTCATCGCGCTGGGCTGCGCGCTGGTGGTGGTCCACGACCATGCGGCGGTCCGGGCGGAACGCGCCCTGGCCGTGCGCACGGAGGCAGCCGAGCAGGCGTGACAGGCGCTGAACGACCGCCTGGAGCAGGCGTTCCCGGCCGCCAAGACGTACCTGGCGGCCGCCGTGGTGGAGTCGCGCGAGGCCGACGACGCCGCGGCGGGGCGAGCTCTGGCCTCAAAGATCGACCCCATCGAACTCGCTGCCGCCGAGCAGCGGGCCCACCTGCTCCTGGAGCTGTTCGTCCGGTGGCGGTGACGGCGCCGGGCTTGCGCGCCGCCGAGGTACGCGCCCGGCTCAGGCCGCGGGGCCGATGGTGACCTTGATGTGCTTCATGATCGGCTGGTCGCTCTGGGTGCTGTAGTCGCCCAGCGCGACCAGCACGTTCATCTCCGGCATGTAGCCGGCCGCACAGCCACGGGGGATGTCGTAGGGGATCGCGAGATAGCCCTTGAGGGAGCGCCGGCTGCCGTCCTTGGCGGTGCTGGTGATGTCCACGGGGCCGAGGTCGGCGATCCCGCGTTCACGCATGTCGGCCCGGTTCATGAAGACGAGCGTGCGGAGGTTCTTGATGCCGCGGTAGCGGTCGTTGTCCGAGTAGATGGTGGTGTTCCACTGGTCGTGGGACCGCATGGTGCCCAGTGCGAGGATGCCGGGGGCCGGGACCACGTCGGGCAGGGCGGCGGTGGAGAATTCGGCGCGTCCGGAGGGGGTGAGGAAGACCAGTTCGCGGGCGGGCTGCTTGATGCGGAATCCCAGCGGCAGCCGCACCCGGCGGTTGAAGTCCTCGAAACCGTCGAGGACCCGGGCCATGGTGTCGCGGATCCGGTCGTAGTCCTCGATGTACCACTGCCAGGGGGTGTGGCTGCCGGGCAGGGCGGCACGGGCCATGCCTGCGACGATGGCCGGCTCGGACAACAGGTGCGAGGAGGCGGGGCGCTTCATCCCGACGGACAGGTGGACCATGCTCATCGAGTCCTCGACGGACGTGCTCTGTACGCCCTTGCGCTGATGGTCCTTCTCGGTACGGCCCAGGCACGGCAGGATGAGGGCCCGGCGGCCGTGGACGAGATGACTGCGGTTGAGCTTGGTGCTCACCTGGACGGTGAGTTCACAGGTGCGCAGCGCCGCGTACGTGGCCGGGGTGTCGGGCGCCGCGAGGGCGAAGTTGCCGCCCATGCCGACGAACACCTTCACCTCCCCGCGCTGCATCGCCTTGATCGTGTTGACGGTGTCCAGTCCGTGCGCTCGGGGCGGCTGGATCTTGCAGACCTCGGCCAGGCGGTCCAGGAACGCGTCGGCCGGCCGGTGATCGATGCCGCAGGTGCGGTTGCCCTGGACGTTGCTGTGTCCCCGTACGGGGGAGGGGCCCGCGCCCTCCCGGCCCAGATTGCCGCGGAGCAGAAGCAGGTTGACGATCTCCCGGACGGTGTCCACGCCGTGCTCGTGCTGGGTGAGCCCCAGGCACCAGCTGACGATGGAGCGGTCGGCCTCTCCGTACACCCGCGCAGCCTTGAGGACATCGGCGCGGCTCAGCCCGGACTGTGTCTCGATCTCCTCCCACGACGTGGCCTCGCACAGTGCGCGGTACTCCTCGAAGCCCGCGGTGTGGCGCTCGATGAACTCCCGGTCCAGAGCCCTGGGATCGGATTCGGACTGCTCCAGGATCGCTTTCGCCATACCGCGCAGCAGCGCCATGTCGCCGCCGATGCGCGGTTGCAGGTTGAGGGTGCTGGTCCGGGTCGTCTTGAACAGGGCCATGTCCGTGAAGTCGTGGGGGACGATGGTGCGGGTGGCGGCCGCCTCGACGAGCGGGTTGATGTGCACGATCTGCGCGCCGCGACGGTGGGCCTCGGCGAGGGCGGTGAGCATCCGGGGTGCGTTGGAAGCTGCGTTGACCCCCAGGATGAACAGCGCGTCGGCAGACTCCCAGTCCTTGAGGTCGGCGGTCCCCTTGCCGGTGCCCAGGGACGCCTGAAGGGCGCGGCCGCTGGCCTCGTGACACATGTTGGAGCAGTCCGGCAGGTTGTTGGTGCCCAGCTCGCGGGCCATCAACTGGTAGAGGAAGGTGGCCTCGTTGCCGAGCCGGCCGGAGGTGTAGAACGACGCCTGGTTCGGGTCGTCGAGCTCGTGCAGAGCGCGGCCGACCACCTCGAACGCGTCCTTCCAGCTGATCGGGACGTAGTGGTCCGACTCGGGGTCGTAGACCATCGGTTCGGTCAGCCTGCCCTGGTTCTCCAGGTCGTGGTCGCTCCACCCGGACAGCTCGGTCACCGAGTGGGCGGCGAAGAACTCGCGCCCGACCCGCTTGCGGGTCATTTCCCAGGTGACGTGTTTGATCCCGTTCTCGCAGATGTCCAGATGCAGGCCCTTGGTGTCGTCCGGCCACGCGCATCCGGGGCAGTCGAACCCGCTGTTCTCGTGATTCATCCGCATGACGGCCCGCGGACCGTCGACCAGAGGGCCCTCGCGTACCAGGAGCCGGCTCACGCTCCTGGCCGCGCCCCAGCCCGCGGCGGGGTGGTGGTAGGGATGGAAATCCGGATCGCCCTCAGGGGCGGGACCGACTGTGGGTTCCAGGGGCTGCTGCTCGTCGTGGTCGGTGCTCAAGGCCTTCAACCCTTCCGCCGTTCGGGCGCGAGGTGGGGGCGGTCCCGAAGGCAATGCGTTCCCGAGGGCAATGCGATCCCGAGGCGAAATCCATCCTTTTCGGGCAGGCTAACCGTGCCTGCTCCGGGCTGCACCCCGGTGCGGGCGCCGATGGCGTGGACGTACCCGTCCCGGCCGTGCACGTTCCACCGAGCCACCGAGGTGGTCACCCTTGATGTCCAGGAAGCACTGGCCGACGCTCTCCGCGGTGCCACGCTCGTCGCAGCGGTGAACGCCGGCGCGGTGGCCGGCGTGGTCGCCGCCGTGCCGGCCAGCGGGCCGCTGGGCGTCCACCGGGCGCTTCCAGCCCCGCCATCCGCGCGGTCGTCCTGCGGCACCGCCTGCTGTCCTATGTGTTCGGCGCCGGCATCCTGGCCACCACGATCAACCTTGTCGCCGGAAACGTCACAGGCCGAACCGGGACTCACCCGATACGGCCATGTCCGTTCCCGTCGGAGGAGTGGACACCGGGCAGCGCTTAGACTCCGCGAATGGCGAAGTACTTCGATGTGCACCCCGAGAATCCTCAGCGGCGCACCATCAGCAGCGTGGCCGACAGCATCCGGTCCGGGGCGCTCGTCGCGTACCCGACGGACTCCTGCTACGCACTGGGGTGCCGACTGGGCAGCCGTGACGGCATCGGCCGGATCCGGTCGATCCGCAACCTCGACGACCGTCACCACTTCACGCTCGTCTGCCAGAACTTCGCCCAGCTCGGGCAGTTCGTGCATGTCGACAACGACGTGTTCCGGGCGGTCAAGGCGGCGACGCCCGGCAGCTACACCTTCATCCTTCCCGCGACGAAGGAGGTGCCGCGCCAGCTGCTGCACCCGAAGAAGAAGACGGTCGGAGTCCGCATCCCCGACCATGTGGTCACTCAGGCGCTCCTTGCCGAACTCGGCGAACCGCTGCTCTCCAGCACCCTGCTCCTGCCCGACGAGGACGAGCCGATGACCCAGGGCTGGGAGATCAAGGAACGGCTCGACCACGTGGTGGACGCCGTGGTCGACTCGGGCGACTGCGGCACCGAGCCGACCACGGTCATCGATTTCTCCGGTGGCGAACCCGAGATCGTCCGCCGGGGATCCGGTGACGTCACACGGTTCGAGTAGCTGCCTCGGCCGGACTCCGGGTGCTCTGTCCGGACGCCTCGTCGAAGTGCTTTCACCAGGCGGAGGGGGCGCGCTCAGGCCCGGAACGCCGCGGTGAACACGGCAGGGACGCGCGCCCAGGACGAACGACTCGCCAGCTCGGTGAGCCGACGGCCCGTCAGGGCGGCGCTGCGTGCCGTGACGAACCACGGCGGCTTCGGGAACAGCGCGAACTCGCCTCCCGCGACCGACCTGGGGAAGGGCCGGAACGGGCCCCGGACGACGGTGCGTTCCGGCGAGTCGATCAGCAGTGCGTTGTGCACGACACCGATCCCGCTGCCGGCCTCCGCGACGGTGTGCCCGGGGAAGGCGCCCCACGGGGCCGTCGCGGTGAGGAAGCCGACCGCGGTCCAGGCATTGACGGCGATCGTCCCGTAGCGCAGCCGTGCCACCGCATGCTCGAAGGCCGGCCCGAGGCGCTTCAGGGTGACCGGGTCGATCACGATGTTCGCCCCGAGGGTGCCGAAGAGGTCCCGGTTGGCCCGTTCGACGGCTCGGTCGAGGAACTCGACACCCCGGCCGGGCAGGGTGAGGACGCCGAGCACGGGTGCGAAGTACTCGGTCCTCGTCACCTCCGCCCGGGTGTCGTCGTCGCCGAGCTCGATCAGCAGGCGTGAGCCCTTTGGCCCCTGCCACTCGGCCCCCGGATGGCTGCGTGCCGCGTCGGCGAGCCGGTCCGCGCTGCCGGGATACCAGACTGGGCGTGCCGGGGCAGTCCGCAGGGCCTTCCGGAGATGCCCGAGGAATGCCTCGCGCTGCGGCCAGTCGCCGCTGACCACGACCAGCTGCGAGGCGATGCAGTTGTGTCCGCTGTTGTGCAGGCGCTGGGTCGCGATGTGCTCGGCCTGGTAGCGCAGATCGGCGTCGCGCCAGATGCCCGGGACCACGATCACCGGGGAGACGCCGCCGAGTTCGCTCGTCATCGGCTTGCCGAGCAGCGGCGTGCCGGCGGCCTTGCGGGCACGGCCCTCCTCGCCCGGTCCGAACGCGACGACGTCATGGGTGGCCAGAGCGCCGGTGATGTGGACGTGCGCGATGTCCGGATGGTGCGCGAGGTGGCCGCCGACGTCGCCGCCGCCGGCGACGATGCGCAGGACACCGTGCTCGACGAGCGGTGCGAGAGCGCGGCGGTAGACCGGTTCGAGCTCGCCCATCACCGGATTGAGCTTCAGCACGACCACCCGGTTGTGCGCGACCAGTTCGTACAGGACGTCGAGCGGCGCGATGGAGGTGATGTTGCCGGCGCCGAGGACGAGACCGATGCCCGCGGTGCGCCGCGGGTGCAGTGCGCCCAGGCCCGCCCGGCGGCGCACGGTGTCCGCGTCGACCTGCGGCGGCATCCACACCTCGGCGCTGAAGCCGTTCAGGAGCAGGCGGTCCCGGACGGTGAGCGGAAGGACGGGCACGGTCACCCGACCGCCCGAGGCCCGCCCGAACTTCACCCCGTCGAGCGGGCCGTGGCCCGATGCGATGGTCCGGAGCGTGCGGGTGAGCGCCTCCAGAGCGGTCAGCAGCGCGTACGGGCCGGAGAGCCACTCCTCGCCGACGAGCGGAGAGCCGTCCGGCAGCAGCTTGATCCGGCTCGCGACCCGTACCCAGTTCTCGGCCTCGGCGAAGACAGTGGCGCGGACCCGGGCGAGCAGGGCGCCCCGATCGGCCAAGGACGTTTCCGCCCAACGCCGTTCACCCTCACGGAGCTCGGCGAGGACCGTGTCGAGTCCGGGTGCCTCCCCGGTCGTCGTCCCGGCGCTGTCCTCGGGGGCTGCGGCGGTCATGGTGCTCTCCCTCGATCGTGACCGCACGGACGGGCCGTGCTGCGGAGTTGGTCGGTGGCACAAGGTTCTTTGGACCACACCAGGATGACGGATGCCCGAATGCCCCACCATGGGCGGCCACCGCACGTTCCTCCTCACTGCACTGTGCGGCCGCACAATTCACCGGGCCGCGGCCGGGTACCGTGGCGGGATGCGCGACACCACGGGCTGCGGCCCCGTCTTCGCCGGGATACTCGCCTCCGTCGACGAACTCACCGAGGTGACCGTCAGGAAGATCGCCGCGGACGAGTCCGGCTACACCCGCGCCGCGCTCCCCCCGGACCTGCTCCGCGACATCGTCCACGCCAACATCGAGGCCGTCCTGCGCCGGGAGACCGGTGGCCCCGACGTCTGCGAGGAGACGGCCCGGCGGGCCGGGCGGATCAAGGCCGAGCACGGCGTCCCGCTTCCGGCGCTGCTGCACGCCTTCCGGCTCGGCGGCATGGAGATCTGGGAGTGGGCGATCGCCCGCGCCACGACCGCTGAGCAGGCCGACGCGCTGCTGCGCCGCTCCACGCACTTCTGGGGCGTGCTCGACCGCTGTTCCACGGCCGCGACCGAGGCCTACCGCGAGGTCGCCCACGACCGGGAGCGGCAGGAGGAGGTGTCGCGGCGGGTCATGCTGCTCGGCGTCTTCGAGGGCTCGAACGACGTCCGGTTCGGGAGCGCCGCGGGCGTCCAGCGGGCCCTGGGGCTGCCGGAGCGGGCCTCGTACCGTGTCGTGGCCGGCGAGGTCGGGCGCAAGGGCGAGGACCCGCTCCCCGGGGTCGCCGCCCGGCTGGCAGGCGTCGGCGTGGCGTCCGTGTGGACCACCGAACTCGGCGAGCGCCTGGGACTTGTCGCCCCGGCCGGCGAGGCGGAGACCGCCGTGGTGCTCAGGACCGTGAAGCAGGCGGCGGCCTCGCGGGTGGGCGTGAGCCGGCCGTTCGGCACGCTCGCCGCGGCGCCGGAGGCGGTACGCCAGGCGCGGATCGCCCTGGAGTGCGTGCCCCCGGCCGGGGTGGGCGTCCACTGCTACGGCAGCGCCCCGATCGACACCCTGGTCGCGGCCCACGCCGAGTCCGCGGCCGAGCTCGGCGAGAGCGTGCTCGGGCCGCTGCTGTCCGGCGAGGGCGGCGACGCGGCCCTGCTCGACACCCTGGACGCGTGGTTCGCCGCGGACGGCTCGACCGCCGAGGCGGCCCGGCGGCTCCACTGCCACCGCAACACGGTGCTGTACCGGATCGCCCGCATCACGGAACTGACGGGCCGCACCCCGACCCGGCCGGTCGACGCCGCCGAGCTCTACGTCGCCCTGCGGGCGCGGCGGCTCGCGGGCGGCACCCGCTAGGGCTGGGGCGTGTGTCGAAAGTCCCACCTGGTCGGGGCCCCGGTGCGCACGCTCGCCGCGTTGTCGGTCGTCGGCGCAGCCCGCTGCGCTCTCCTCTCTTCTCTCCGTCCTGCGATCGCACGCGCCGGACGCTCTCGACCCCGCTCTCCGGGCGGACGACGCTACTTTCGAAACACGCCCCAGGTCCTGGCCCGCCACGACGCACAGGGCGAACCAGCTCTGCGGCACCGGAGTTCGCCAACGGCGGGCGGCAGAGCCGGAGTCACCGCTCCCTCCGCTGCGCCGCACGCCGCAACAGGTCGGTGGTCGAGATCCAGAGGGCCGCGGGCGCCCCGAAGCCGCGACGGAGGTGCGGGGGTGCGCCCTCGGCCTTCAGGCGCCATCGGTGTGATGCCCTTCGCCGCGCTGGGGCTCGGCGTGGAGAAGGGCCGTGCACAGGTTGGTATACCAAACAGTTCTACGCTGATCGGTCAGACGGCGGGACCGGCATCGCGTTGACGTGCGAAGGCGAGCGGCAGCGTGGTGAGGGAGAGCACCGCCGTGGCCAGGAGCGCCGTGGAGAACGAGGTCCCCGTCGCCAGGTGGCCGACGAGCAGCGCACCCAGTCCCGTTCCGGCATCGAACCCGATGTTCCACACGGCGCTCGCGACGCCACTGGAGCGGTGGTCGACGGCGGCGAAGGCGTCCACCAGGGTCAGGTTCTGGAGTCCGCCGTAGCTCACTCCGACCAGCGCCGCTCCGGCCAGCAGCGGAAGTACGCCCGTCGCCTCCGGCGAGGTCACCGCCCAGGCGGTCAGGGCGAGCCCGAGGGCCGTGACGAGTACCAGCGGCCAGCGGAACGGCCGGGTGCCGTACCGGTCGGCCAGCGATCCGAACCGCCAGCGCGAGACGGCCGCCGTACCCGTCAGGAGCAGCAGCCCGGCCAGCGTCGCGGTGGGATCGCTGCTCATCTGCGGGGCGAAGGTGATCAGGGCACCCCCGGCCGTCGTGACGCCGAGCAGGAGCAGCATCGGCGGGAGCAGCGGAAGGCGGTCGGCGATCCCACCCGTCGGTGCGTTCCGGCGCGGTGGGTCCTCGACGGCCTCGGCCGGGTGTCCGCCCGGCCGGCGGGCGAGCCGCAGCGCTGGCAGTACGCCGAACAGCGGCAGCGCGCCGACCGCGAACACGAACCCGAAACCGAGGTTCTCCGCCACCCAGGGCGCGGTCGAGACCAGGATGAACTGAGGCCCCGCGATCGCCAGGCCGTACGCCCCGACCGCCTTCCCGCGCCGGGCCGGCTCGACGAGTTCGGCGACGGCGGTGGCACCGCAGACCGTGAGCACTCCGAACCCGAGTCCGCGCACCGCGGCGAGCGCGAGCACCGTGCCGAGGTCCGCCGTCAGCAGGTGCGGGACTGCGGGAACGCCGAGCAGCACCACCCCGCAGACCAGGGTGGTCCGCCAGCCGAGGCGGCGGATCGCCGTGGGGACCAGGGTCTGGGCGAGCACGGTGCAGAGCATCAGGACCGCGTTCACCGAACCGGCGCCCGCGGCGTCGGCCCCGCCGTGTACGGCCCACAACGGCGCGGTGGGCAGCAGTGCCGCGAACCCCGAGAATCCCGTGGCCGTCAGGAGCAGCAGTGCGGGCATGCCCGGTGCGCTCCAGACCGTCTGCCGCGCGGCGCTGTCCGCCGGAGCGTTCGTCACTGGCTCGTGCCTCCGTGTCGCGGTCGACGGACCGGCTGCCGCGGCCGGTCGGCATGCGGGAGCGGGCAGCGGCGAGGTCACTCACCGGAGCTGAATGGTATACCAAATGTGGTGGGGCTGTTAACCTGGAACCATGGACGCAGAGAGTGACACGAACACAGTGAACAAGTCGCAGACAGTCACAGCGGAAGACCGTGAGTTCCTCCGTCGTTGCGTCGACCTCGCACGCGAGGCGCTCACGGCCGGTGACGATCCGTTCGGTTCGCTCCTCGTGGACGAGCACGGCACGGTCCGGTTCGAGGACCGCAACAGGGTCAAGGGCGGCGACGCGACCCGCCACCCGGAGTTCGAGATCGCACGCTGGGCTGCCGAGAACCTGTCCCCGCAGGAGCGGCGCACGAGCGTCGTCTACACCTCCGGCGAACACTGCCCGATGTGCAGTGCGGCCCACGCCTGGGCCGGCCTGGGCCGCATCGTGTACGCGTCGAGCAGCGGGCAACTCGTGGCGTGGCGCAGGGGCTGGGGCCTCGGCGCGGGGCCGGTCGCGGCCCTCCCCGTCAATGCCGTGGCCCCGGGCGTCCCGGTGGCAGGCCCCGACCCGGCGCTCGCCGACGAGGTCCGCGCGCTGCACGCCCGGATGCTGGGCGCGTCCGTCGACGGTTAGGGCCTGTCCGGCGGATCAGGCCTGCCGGTCGGCGCGCGCCGCGTGCTTCTTCTTGATGCGCACCGCTTCGTTGCGGACCTCCGCCTGGGTGGCACGTTCCTGCTGGAGCCACTCGGGGGCTTCCTTCTTCAGGGCGTCGATCTGCTCCGTCGTGAGGGCTTCGGTGACTCCGCCACGGGCGAGGCCCGAGATCGAGACACCCAGCTTCGCGGCGACCACAGGCCGGGGGTGCGGGCCGTTGCGTCGCAGTTCCTGCAGCCACTCGGGCGGATCGGTCTGCAGTGCGTTGAGCTCGGTGCGCGAGACGACACCCTCCCGGAATTCGGCGGGGGTGGCCTCGAGGTACACACCCAGCTTCTTCGCCGCGGTCGCGGGCTTCATCGTCTGGGCGGTCTTGTGCGACGTCATGAGGACAAGGGTATCGAGCATGTGCGCTACCTCTGACCAGGGCCGGTAACCTTGCGGAGTGACAAGCTCGGAAGAAACCCCTTCGTTCCGGCTCGCGTATGTCCCGGGGGTGACACCCGGAAAGTGGGTGCGGATCTGGAACGAGCGGCTGCCGGACGTCCCGTTGACCCTTGTGGGAGTGTCGGCCGCCGAGGCGTCCGACGCGCTGCGGGGGCGTGACGCCGACGCCGGACTCGTGCGGTTGCCGATCGACCGGACGGCCCTCAGCGCCATTCCCCTCTACACCGAGACGACCGTGGTCGTGGTCCCCAAGGACCACATCATGGCGACGGTCGACGAGGTCTCCGCCGCCGACCTGGCCGACGACATCGTGCTGCACCCCCTCGACGACACCCTCGACTGGGAACAGCGCCCGGGGCGGCCGGCCGTCGAGCGCCCCGCCACCACGGCGGACGCCGTGGAGCTCGTGGCGGCGGGGGTGGGACTGCTCGTCGTACCGCAGTCGCTCGCCCGTCTCCACCACCGCAAGGACCTCACGTACCGGCCGATGGCAGACGCCCCCGAGTCGCGGGTCGCGCTGTCCTGGCTGGAGGACGAGACCACCGATCTGGTGGAGGAGTTCATCGGGATCGTCCGCGGGCGGACCGTCAACAGCACGAGGGGCCGTCCCAAGCCCCCGGCGCAGCTGCAGAAGCGGGGGACCGAATCGGACGGTGCGCGGCGCAAGCCCGCGGCGGGCAAGGCGACCGGCCGATCGGCCGGGAAGCCGAGCGGCAAGACGGGCAGCAAATCGGCAGGGAAGGGTGCGCGGAGCGGCTCGGGTGGCCCCAAGGCCGCCAAGCGCGGTAGGCCCCGCCGCCGGTCGTAGGGCGTCGCCGCAGATGGCCGGCTGGCGAACGGGCGCTCAGGACCGACGATGTCGAAGCCGGGGGCGAAGGCGTCGAGCGGCCCGGCCGGGGTCTGCGGGGCGAACCCGTCGCCGCCGAGCCCGGCCTTCCCGGCGCGCGAGTTCCTCGGCGCCGGCCGGCTTCAGCCGCACACCGGTCGGCGCGGCCCCGGGGCCGCTCAGGTGCGTGCGGCGGATCGCCGCACGCACCGTCGCTGGACGTGGTGTGCGGGGCCGCGAGCGACGAGTGGCCGGTGAGCGGCGTACCGGGGAGCGCCGCGACGCGCCCTGTCCGGTACGCCGTTCGCACGCACGGTCTCAGGCCCTGCGCCGCACCTTCGGTTCCGGTACGAGACGCACGACGCCGTTGAGCAGATGGTCGATCAGGTCGTGCGAAGGCTTGTCCGTGAGATTGGTGAGCAGGCGGGCCAGGGCGTTGAGCGCAAACGGCGACCCCATGACGTAACGGTTGAGGACGGGCTGGAAGCCGGACCGGCTGAAGACGAGGCCGGCGGCGGTGTTGCCGAGCCGGTAGTAGCGCCCCCAGCGGCGGTTCATCTCGACGGGGTAGCCGCGCAACACCTGCTCGCGCCGGGGCCCCCGGGGAAGGGCGAGAGCCAGCGTGGCGGTCTCGGCGGCGACCTCACCGGCCTCCATGGCCTGGCCGATGCCCTCGCCGTTCCAGGGGCTGATCATGCCCCCGGAGTCGCCGACGAGCAGGAGTCCGCGGGTGTAGAGGGGATGGCGGTTGAAACCGAGCGGAAGTGCCGCGCTGCGGACCGGGCCCTCGGCGTTCTTTTCGCGCAGCCCCCAGGCCTCGGGGGTACGGGCCAGCCATTCGTCCAAGGTGGCGCGCAGGTCCGCCTTTCCGTGCCGCCGGTGCGGCAGCGCACCGAGACCGACGTTGACGCGGCCGTCCCCCATGGGAAAGATCCAGCCGTAGCCGGGCAGGAAGTGATCGCTGCCGGGGAACCGGAGGTCGGCCCACAGCTCCAGATACTCCTCCCGGGAGCGCTCGGGACTGCGGTAGTAGCGGCGGGCAGCCGTCGCGATCTGCCTGTTCCTGTCCCGCTGGAGACCCATGGCGAGGGCGAGGCGGGCGGAGGCGCCGTCGGCGGCGATCACGATCGGCGCGTGGAAGGCCAGGGGCTCCTTGTCAGCGGTCGTGGCGTTGACACCGGTGATGCGGCCGGCCCGGTCGGTCAGGGGCTCGGTCACCTTCACACCGCTGCGCAGCCGCGCCCCGGCGGCGACGGCGTGCCGGGCGAGGATGTCGTCGAAATCGTGCCGGCTGCGCGAGAGGCCGAAGTCCGGGTAGCGGCCGAGCGCCGGCCAGTCGATGTGCACCTGACGGTCCCCGGCCACCCAGCGCATGCCGCGCGAACGGGTCCACCCCGGAGCGTTGATGTCGACGCCCATCCTGATCAGCTGGTGCACCGCGCGCGGAGTCAGGCCGTCCCCGCACACCTTCTCCCGGGGGAAGTGGGACTTCTCCAGCAGCAGGACATCGACACCCGCCCTGGCGAGGTGGAAGGCCGCGGCAGATCCCGCGGGCCCCGCCCCCACCACGATCACCTGGGCCTCCTCGTTCGGGCCGTGGTCCGACCGGACGTCCGACAAAGACCGGTCCGGCGTCGTTTCCCGCATATGGAACCCCTTCCTGGAACCGGTGCCGTACAGGGGACGGCAGCCAACCGCTTCATCATCGATCAAGGGCGGCCGACGTGGAGCCCGGTCCGGAAATCCGGCCCCTTCCAGGTGGAAGCCCAAGATGTGGATGTGCTGAAACCATGACAATTTACCCTTGCCGGCAAGCTGCTCGGGTGAAGGGGACGGTCTGTTTGGAGCGTCGTACGGCGAGTCGAAGACCCTTACGCGACCCCGGCCTCCCCGGGGGCACGCCGGTGCCGTTGCACCGGCCGACGCCACGTCACCAGGCCCCGTCGGCCCCGCCGTACGTCCGCGCTCCGCGGTGTCCACGCCCGCCCGTGTGCCCCTCCTCCGCGAGCAGCAGGGCCAGGCCCTCTCTGAGCAGGGTCGAGTCCTCGGCGAGCATTACGCGCACGGCAACTCCGCGGTGATCGTGGTGGGGCCCCGCAGGGGCTGTCGATGTGCAGCCGGCCGTCCAGCGCGTCCACCCGGCTGCGCAGCCCGGACAGTCCGCCCCCCAGCGGATCCGCGCCACCGGTGCCGTTGTCCTGCATGGACACGGACACCCGGCTCCCGTTGCCCTCGACGGCCACCCGGATGCGGGTGGCCCGGGAGTGCTTGGCCGCGTTGGTCACGGCCTCGCCGACCACGAAGCAGGCGGCGGTCCCCACCGGACGGGGCAGTGGCAGCGACAGCGCGAACTTCACGTGCAGGGGGATGCCGCAGCGCTGGGCCACTCCGCCGAGAGCCTCTTCGAGTCCCAGGTCGTCGAGCGTCGACGGGTAGACGCGCCAGGCCACTTCGCGCAGTTCGGTGAGGACTTCCTGGGAGGCCTGGTGGGCCTGTTGGAGCAGTGCCCCGGCCTCCGGTTGCGGCGGGCCCGGCCCAGCCGCATGGCGAGTGCCACCAGTCGCTGCTGCACACCGTCGTGGAGATCTCGTTCGATGCGCCTGCGTTCCGCGTCGACCGCCCGGAGCACCCCGGCCCGGCTGTCCGCCAGTTCGGCGATCCGCTGCTCCAGCAACTCCCGCTCAGAGGGCCCGAAATGATCGCGTGCCAGCCGGGCGTCGACTGCGTTCAGCGAGAGGAGCCCCTGGAGGTCGAGGAAGAGCAGCACCCCGCCGAGTGCCGCCTCGGGCAGCAGACGCAGCCAGTCGCCGGGGTCGCGGGCGAAGCCGACGGCCAGCAGCCCGGCCAGTACCGCCCCGACCCGCCACCCTGCGGTTTTCCGTAACTCCGGTGCCCCGCCGACGAGGCGGCCGGGCGCGCCGGCAGCCTCACTTCTGGGCGAAGACGATCCAGACCTGGCCAGGAGCGAAAGTCATCCGCTCGCCGTCCCGGGTGGTGAAGGAGGTCGCGGATCCGGCTGCGGCCCGCGACCAGCGGACGTCGTACTCCTTGCCGCCACGCAGCACCAGGGCGGAGCCCGAGCCCACGGTCTCGGTGTACGGGGAGGTGCTGCCCGACCGGTCCTGGAACAGTGAGGGCCGCACGGTCACGTACTGCACCACCACGTCGGCCGCGCCGAGCCGGGCTCCCTCGGCCGTGAGGGCCGGGGCGCCGTCCATGGACACGAGCCACCGGCCCCGCTCGGCCGACCAGGTGAACGTGAAGCTCGCCGCCGGGTAGCGGACCGTACGGGTGGCGACGGACCTGCCGCCCGGCACGGCGGCGGCGAAACGCAGCCCGATGTCCTCGGCCACGTTCACTCCGGTGGTGGGGTGCGATGTCCGGCCGGGGCGCAGATAGAGGTTGTGCGGGGCCGCGCGATCGCTTCCGCGGAAGAAGGCGTCGGGGTCCTTCTCGGGGGACAAGGGGTCCAGCGGAGCTGCCGCGATGACCGGGAGAAGCTTGGACTGGGCCCCGGAGAAGGCGAACGTCGGCCGGTCGAACTGACGGAGCAGCTCCAGGTCCGACTCCCGGGCGCTGCGCACCGGGCCGACCACCGACGGCAGCCGGGACGAATAGGTGGCGAGCATGCGGCTGAGACCTGCCTCGACCTGCTCCACGTAGATGATGTCCGCCTTGTCGAGCCCGGTCTGCGGGCGGGCCGGATCGACGTTGTCGACCTTCACGGCGAGCACATGGGCGCGCGCTCCGGCGGACGTGGGCGGCACCGCGCTGCTGGGCGAGGAGGCCGTGCCCCCGCCGCCCCGGCAGCCGGCCACTGCCCCGATGAGCAGCGCCAGCGCGAGCGCCGACACCGCTGCCGGTCTCCTCGTCCGGGGTGCGTGCATGGCGGCCGTCCCTTCCGCATCGGCCGACGCGACGCCTCCGGCTGCTGCCGCCCGCCGCGACGACTTCCTGCCCCATCATCACGCAGAAGGGGGCCCCGGGCTTTCCGACCGGTGGGGCGGCGATCCAGAGCCTGCGACGGCGATGCGCCGGGCCCGCGCTCAGTACGGCAGCGGGCGGCCGGACGGGGTCCTCAGGTCGAGAGGCGGCGGCCGGGACGGCAGCTGCGGTCGTCGGACGATCCTGATGCGGCCCACTGCCACCACCCCCTGTCGGACATCCGTCATATGCCCGGCGGGCGTCCCGTTCATGCGGCTCCCGAGTGAGTCACCGGGGGCACGGAGGCGCACGCGGGCCGAAACACCCCCATCTCGGGGCGGTCACAGGGATATGACGGACGCCCAGACCATGCGCTGGAGCGCTGGAGCGCTGGAACGGAAGGGAACGGGAAGGCGCCATCGTCCTGTTGCGCAGGGGACAGTGCGCACGCTCGCTCGCTGTCCTCCCGGCTATGAGCCATGGGCGTGGCACGGGTGGAGCATCCGGCGGTGCTCCGCGGAGTTCCCGGTGACCGAGGGCATGGGCCCCGCGCCGGACGCCCGCACCGCGCTGGCGTGGCGAGCCTTCGGAACCCGGTTGCGCCAGTGGCGCAGGCGCGCCGGGCTCACCCAGGCCCAGGTGGGTGCCCGCGTCGGCTACGACCACACCGCCATCAGCAAACCGGAGCACGGCACCCGCCGGACACCGCTGCCGCTGGCCCGCAGGCTGGACGGACTGATGTCGGCGGACGGCGCCCTCCTCGCCGCCTGCGAGGAGGCGGAGGCCGCGGGCGCGGGCGGTCCGGACGGAGGAGAGCGCGGGCGCACGCCCCGCACAGCACGCCCCGCTCCCCGGCGAGCCCGCCGGGGGCGATCTGCGCGCGATGCTGCCACCGGACACCGTTCTGCCCGGTCGGTTGCCCAGCTACGGGCTGATGTGCCCGGTGCACGGCCGGGACGGCTGCACCGTCCCCGTGCTCGCCGATGTCGTCGCTCTGCACACGGCCTTCTGCTCCCTCGGCCCGGCCACCGTGTCGTGCCTGCCGCTGGACATCGACACGGTGCACGCCCTGACGGCGCTGCTCGCCGTCTGCCTGCGGGCCGACGAGGAGCGTGCCTGGCCCGGCGCGACCGTCGTGGTCGAGCGCACCCTGCACGCGATGCTCCGCTGGATGGCCTTGCCCGCGGCGCCCTACCAACGCCAACTCGCCCCGCTCGCCGCGGAGTACGCGCAGTCCGCCGGCTGCCTGCGACTGCTGTGGGGCCGCAACGCCACGGCGATGGCCTGGCTCGACCGCTCGCTGGTGTGGGCCGGACTGGCCGGCCGTGTCGGAACGGAGGTGGCCGCGCTCAGCGACATGAGCACGCTGGCCCGGCTGGAGGGCGACGGCCCGTCCGCCCTCGCCTACGGAGGCGCGATCCGGCAGGCCGCCGCCGGCCGGTACTGGGCGGGCGCGATGAGCGATCTGTACCTGGCGCGCGGACACGCGGTCCGGGGCGACGCGCGGCAGACCCTCGGACACATCGACCGTGCCTGGTCGCAGCTGGACCGGGTCGGCGAGCAGGACGAGACGGAGGCACCCTGGCTGTCCGTGGCCTCCGTGCGCCTGCGGGTGGAGTCCGGTGCCGCCGGGGCGCTGCGGGACCTCGCCGCGGCGACCGGGGACCGCCGGCTGGCGCTGCGCGCGGTCGGGGCGGCCGGCACCGCGCTGGGGATGCTCCCTCCCGGCATGCATTCGGCACGGTTGCTGCTCCTGGTACGGATGGCGGACGCCCACGCCTGCGCCCAGGATCCGCAGGCGGCGATCGCCATTGCCGGACAGGTCCTGGACGCCACCGAGGTCACCGCGTCGACTCTGCTCGGGCAGGAACTGCGGGGCCTGCACCGCCGGTTGGCGGGCCTGCACGACAACCGTCCGGAGACAGAAGAATTCACCCGCAGGCTGGCGGACGTCATCCGCTGAGATGCCGGAGGCGGGACGTGTGTGCACACGCCCCGCCCCGGATGACGCACTTGCGGATGATCAGCCGGCGTTCAGCGTCACGTCGTCGACGACGAAGCTGGTCTGCAGATAGGCGTCCTCACTGCTGGTGAATGTGAGAGTGACCGTCTGGCCGGCGAACTCACCGGCGTCGAAGGTCTTCTGGACGTAGGTACTCGTGGCGTCCGTGTTGGAGTACGTCGCGAGCGTCTTGGTGCCCAGCTTCACGGTGAATGTGTCGTACGCGGTCGGGTCGCCCGCCGACTCGTCGGTGTCGGTGCGCAGATAGAACGACAGCTTGTACGTCGAGCAGCCCGACGGAACCGTCAGCGACTGCGAGACCGTGTCCGAGTGGGTGGATCCCCAGCCACCGAGCCAGGCCGTGTACGAGCCCGTGTGGGCCGGCTTCTCCGACGTCCGGTTGTTGATCACACCGTCCGTCTGGGTCCACGGGGTGACGCCGTTTTCGAAGCCGCCGTTGACGACGGCCTGCCGGGCCTGGCAGGTGCCGCCGCCACCGACCACGAGCGAATACGTGGTGGAGTGGGTGGCCGTGCCGGTCCCGGTCACCGTGATGGTGTACGTGCCCGCCGCGGCCTGGGCCCCGGCGGAGACGGTCATCGTCGAGGAGGAACCCGACCGCACGGACGTCGGGGCGAACGAGACGGTGACCCCGCTCGGTGTGCCCGAGGCCGTCAGCTTCACGGTCTGCGCGGAGCCGGCGGTCGTCGCGGTGGACACGCTCGCCGTGACCGATCCGCCCGGCTGGACATTGCCCGAGACCGGCTTCACCGAGACGGAGAAGTCGTCGGCCGGCGCGGTGGTGCCGACCGAGGTCTTCCAGATGGTGTATGCGACACCGTCGGCGCTGCGGTCGAGCGCGGTCGCGTTGATGTTGGCCGTGGTGTCACAGGACGAGTGGTAGCAGGGGTCGTAGGAACGGCCCGCCGTGCCACCCCACTTGGCAGCCTGCGCCGATGTCTTGGTGTCGCCGGCGCCGGTCGCGTAACCGGAGGTGGGGATGCCGCCCTGCTGGAAGGAGTAGTCGTCGGACCGGCCCCGGCCCTCGACGTTCTCCTCCGGCGCGAGGCTCAGCGAGTCCCAGTACTCCTTCATCGGCGCCGAGGCGGCCGAGTTGACGTTGTTGATGAAGTAGCCGCCGTTGGTCGAGGCCACCATGTCGAAGTTGTAGTACGCCTTGATGGCACTGCGCTCGGCCGAGCCGAGCCGGCCGACGTAGTACTCGGACCCCTGCAGCCCCTGCTCCTCGCCGGTCCACCAGGCGAAGCGGACGTGCTTGGTCATCGTCGGGTTCCGCTGGGCCAGCGTGAGTGCGTTCTCCAGCAGGGTGGCCGAACCGGAGCCGTTGTCGTTGATGCCGGGACCGGCCGCGACGCCGTCCAGGTGGGCGCCGAACATGATCGTCTGATCGGACGGGCCGCCCGGCCAGTCGGCGATCAGGTTGTTGCCCCGGTAGGTGCAGCTGGTGCAGGTCTGCTCGCTGACGGTGTAGCCGGCAGCCTGCAGCTTGCTCTTCACATAGGCGAGGGAGTCCGTGTAACCGGCGCTGCCGGCCCGGCGGTTGCCGCCGTTCTGGGTGGCGATGGTGTTCAGCTGCGTGAGGTGTGCCTGCACATCGGCGAGGCTGATGTCCGGTGCGCTGCCGCCCGGATTTCCGCCCCCGTTGTCGACGGTCAGGGTGTACTGCGCGGTGTGGCTCTGGGTGCCGTCACCCTTCACCGTGAAGGTGTACGAGCCGGGCGCGACGCTCGCGGACGCCGACACGGCCATCGTCGAGGAGGCTCCGGCCTGCACCGACGACGGGCTGAAGGCCGCGGTGACACCGCTCGGCAGACCGCTTGCCGTCAGGCCGACCGTCTGCGTGCTCCCGGAGCTGACCGTGGTCCGCACCGTGGCCGTCACCGAACTGCCCGGCTTCACGGAGCCGGACGCCGGGTCCAGGGACATCGTGAAGTCGTTGTTGCCGCTGGGCGTACAGGTCGGGTCGCCGCTCTGCGCGGGAACGCTGACGGCGTCCCAGGCGGCCTTGGTCCGGTCGAACAGCACACAGCCCGGGTCGA
Organism: Streptomyces sp. NPDC001880; assembly: GCF_053594575.1. NCBI lineage: Bacteria > Bacillati > Actinomycetota > Actinomycetes > Kitasatosporales > Streptomycetaceae > Streptomyces > Streptomyces sp. NPDC001880. The sequence goes on along the minus strand of NZ_JBSFET010000009.1, from coordinate 40,157 downwards.
GGTTCTTCGCCGCGGTCAGCGTGGCCGTACGGTAGCGCTTGTACGTCATCCCGCTCGTCTTGAGCAGCATTCCGCCGTAGAAGACCTTGCCCGCGCTCTGGATGCCGACACCGGTGACCGACGAGCTGTTACAAGTGGGGCTGGTGGGTTTGCCGCCGCCGGGGTTCGACCCCTCGGCCAGCAGATAGAACCAGTGGTTGAGCGGACCGGCCGCCGCGTGCTCCTCGGTGTTGGCTATCGAGGAGCTGTAGCAGTTCGGGTCGCCGGTCTGCCCCGGGTTGTACATGATCCGGATCGGCCCGTTGCCGACCAGGTCGATCTTCTCGCCGACGGTGTAGTCGGGGTCGTCGTACGGGGCGGGCTCATTGGTGTACGCCTCGGTCAGGGCGCCCATGATGTCGCCGGTGGCCTCACCGAGACCGGACTCGTTGTTGGCGCCGCCGGGTGTGTACTGGTCGATGCCGTGACCGAACTCGTGGCCCACCACGTCGATCGCGCCGATCCACTGGCTGGCGTTGTTGTGGCCGATGGAGACCGAGGAGCCGTCCCAGTAGGCGTTGACGTCGTTCAGCCCGACCTTGACGGGCCAGCTGCCGCCGTTGCCGTTGTGTCCGTTGCGGCCGAGCCAGTCCTTGAGCATGTTCCACTCGTGCTGCGCCCCCCACATGACGTCGACGCAGCCGGTCTCCTTGCTGGAGGCGTTGCCGGTGCCCCAGGAGTCGCTGGACTTGGTGAAGACGCTGCCCGTGCTGTAGTCGGCGCAGGTCAGGCCGGGCCGGTTCGGGTCGCGCAGCGAGTAGCTGCTGCCTGAGGCGGTGGTGTCGATGGCCAGCGGTGACGGGCCGTTCCACTGGCTGTTGCCGGTGCCCGCCTTGACGTCGTCGTAGCTGTCGAGCACCTTGCCGGTGCCCGCGTCGACGAAGACATGCAGCCGACTGGGGGCCTTGGCGGTACGCCCGGTGAGCACCGTCTCCCAGGCCAGCCGGGAGGACTTCTTTCCGGCCCTGTCGGAGAAGGAGGACTTCAGTTTCGTCCGACCGGCGACGGCCCGTCAGTGATGGCCGGCGGCGATCCGGCTTCAGTGCGCGATCCGAGTTGTGTCACCTGGCGGGAGAGCGCGCGAAGGAGGAGGAATCCCCCTGGCCGCGGGGCTGGGGGCTCAGCAGGGCTCAGGGGAACTCGCGGGATGTCGCACAACAACGGCGCCTGTGCGCGAGGCGGTTACTCGAGTCCGGAGATCGTGAACACCGTGCGCGCGTGCCTGCGGTCGATGCGATCGGCCAGTTGCCGCAGGGCCGTCACACCGCACCGCAGGGTCCCGCGCTCCACGCAGCCGCGGGCGTCCTCGTCCAGCCGGTGCCACAGCGCCGGGTTCGCGAGGAACACCGCAGGGTCGACCTCGATCCGGTGGCCGTCGGTGTCACGGAGCACCATGCGCTGGGCCACTCCGTCCGACCAGCGCACCGAGACGAGCCGGTCGGTGCGCACGGTCCGTTCCCGCAGCAGGCCCCGGGAGGAGAGCCATCCCGTACCCGCGCGGACCCGTGGCGGCACCAGGACCGCGCACAACAGGGCGGCCAGCCCGGTCCACAGCAGGACACGCGGCCAGCCGATACGGCCTGCTGCCGTGTCGACGGCCAGCAGCAGCCCGAGGAGCGCCACGGAGCAGTGGATCGCGAATCGCAGATCGGCGGACCAGCCCTGGTCATGGGCGGTCGTGCCGGGGGGAGGCGGGCGGAGAGCGATGTGGTGGCCGGGGGTGCTCCGGGTGATGTGGCGTCGCATGGCAGTGACGCTATGCGTGACCACCCGTCCTGATGGCGCCCGTTGACGAAGCGCTGACGCTGGGGCGGAGTGTCCTGACGGCTACTTGATGCACGGCTCGTGGACCGGGGCAGGGCTGTACATCGCCGAGCACTTCGGTGCGCTCGCCGAGCTGCGCGCGAAGGGACTCATCCGCCACCTCGGTCTCTCCAACGTCCGGCCGGCACAGCTCGCCGAGGCGCGGGCGATCGCTCCCGTCGTCTGCGTGCAGAACCGGTTTGCGGTCGACTCGTCCCTTCCCGGCTCGGCGGAGATGCTCCGTATCTGTGGCGAGGAGGGAATCGCCTTCGTGCCCTACTTCGCCATCGCGGGGGAGGGCCGCGAGGCGGGGGCCGTCGGGCAGGAACGGCCGGAGATCCTCTCGGTGGCCCGCACCCACAAAGTCTCGCCCGTCCAGGTCCGGCTGGCGTGGACGCTGCATCAGGGCTCCCATGTGCTGGCCATCCCGGGCACCGGGAATCCGGCCCATCTGGAGGCCAATGTGGCAGCCGGTGCGCTCCGCCTCGCGCCGCAGGAGCTGTCCCTGCTGGGCCGGGGCCTGTCAGCCGGTCGGTCGCCGACCGGCTGACGGCTGACGGGTTCAGTCCTCCTCGTCGCCCTCCTCGTCCTGCGCCTGTTGTGCCGGCTGTTCCAGCTGCTCCGGCACGGACGAGGGGGCGGTCGACTGCGGCCCGGTGGATGCGGTCGGCTCCGAATCCGGGGTACCGGGCGAGCCGGAGTCCGGCGAGAACAGGGTCATTCCCAGGTAGACGGCAGCGATGAAGGCGACCGTACCGGCGATGGCGCTCGCCACCCTGGGACGGCGCCTGATCGCCTCCCGGGCGCCGGTACGCCGCCGGGCAGGGGCGGACCGGTCCGCCGGACGGCGCCTGCGGCCGCCGGACTGCGGCAGCCGGTACGTCGTCACACCCACGCCCTGCTCGGCGGAGCCGGGCGTCGAGGCGGCGCCGTAAGAGGGAGCGGTTGTCGGGGTGCGCGGTAGGCCCGTCCCCGCCGGAGAGGGTGGGGGAGCGTGCGGCACACCGTTCGCCGGGGGCGGATCCGGGGCGTACAGCGGCAGGGGCTCCGGCTGCCCCCGCCAGGCATCGCTCTGGAACCACTCGGCGACCTGCTGGGCATCGGGCCGGTCCTCGGGCTGCTTCGCGAGCAGCCCCAGCAGATAGGAATCGAAGGCCGGGGACACGTCGACGCCCCGCTGTCTGAGCGGCACCGGCGCCGTATCGACATGCTGGTAGAGCGTGGCCGTCGCAGTGTCCGAGCGGAACGGCGGGTCCCCCAGCAGGAGTTGGTAGATGACGCAGCCGAGGGAGTACATATCGGAAGCCGCACCGGCGGTACGGCCCAGGGCGCGCTCCGGGGCGAGATAGAGACTGGTGCCGACGATCTGTCCGGTGGTGGTCAGCGCGGCGGACGGGTCGTCGACGAACTGGGCGATGCCGAAGTCGCCGATCTTGACGGATCCCTCGGCGTCCAGCATCAGGTTCCCGGGCTTGATGTCACGGTGCACGATGCCCTGGCGGTGGGCGGCGGCGAGCCCCGCGGCCGCCTGCCCGGCGATCCGGGCGACCTGTTCGGCGCCGAGCCGCTCCTCGGCCGCGAGGAGAGCGCCCAGGCTCCTGCCCTCGACCAGCTCCATCACGAGGTAGAAGCGGTCCTCCCAGGCCCCGAAGTCGAACACGGCCACCAGATGAGGGTGGCTCAGGCGGGCCGCGGTCTGTGCCTCCAGCCGGAACCGGGCGGTGGCCGACTCGTCCGCATGGTCGCCGAGCAGCAGTTTCACGGCGACCGCTCTGCCGAGTACTTCGTCCGCGGCACGCCATACCTCACCCATGCCGCCGCGGCCGATGGGGGATATCAACCGGTACCGACCAGCTACCAGCACCTGTGCACCAATCTCGAAGTGTGGGCCGCTTCTGCTGCCACGGGCAGCGACCCGACCTGGATCGGGACGAGGTGGGGGGCGCGCGGCAAGATCAGGATATCGGGCCGCCGGACCTCGCGGTCCCGGGCTCCGGCAGGCGGCCGCCGACCGCGTACTTCCCGAGCGGCCGCGGCCTTCTCACCGGTTGTCGACGAACGGGCCTCGACCGCCGGGCGGTGCGGTGTCCTGCGGTGCCCGGCCGTCCAGCGCGGAGAGGATCCAGGTACGTGAGTCCGCCGGGTCGCCCGCGGCGTCGACCGCCTTGCCGTGCTCGTGCAACTCGCCCCCGCTCCTGGGCGAGAGCCTGGGCATCCTCGCTCCTCGTCTCCGGCGGCACCAGCGCGCTGCTGCCCCGCTGGGACGCCGGGACCGTTCTCGACGCCATCGCGGGGTACCGGGTGGCCTGGCCCGCCACCAGGTCGCCGACGGGCGTCGCGATCCCGTACTTGTCGCGCAGCGCCGCCGGCGTCTCGTGGACTCCGATGCCGATGTGCCCGAGGTGCTCGGCCCACGTGAAGCCGGGCACACCGTGCTCCGCGAGCAGCCGGTGCGGCCGCCTCGTAGTAGACGGGTTCGCTGTCCACCGGCGTGGCGACGAGATCGAAGAGGACGGGCGGTACGGGGAGATGCGGAGAGCTCATGGCGCCGAGCACGCCAAGCCGTTGATCACTTCCGGCCGCCCGCCGCCGTACGGCCCACCGATTCGACCAGTGGCAGCAGCCGGTGCGGCACCCGTTCCCGCAGCGCCACCTCGGTGCGTGTCCTGACCACTCCGGGCAGCTGGATCAGCCGCTGGATCACATCCTCCAGGTGACCGTTGTCGCGGGCCACCACCCGCGCCAGCAGATCCCCGCCGCCCGTGGTCGAGAAGGCCTCGATGATCTCCGGCACCTCGGCGAGCGCCTCGCCGACCTCGTCGAGATGCCCCTGGGTGACCTCCAGATGAACGAAGGCCAGCACCGGGTGGCCCAGCGCCGCGGGGGAGAGCACCGGCCCGGTCCCGGTGATCACACCGTCCCGCTCCAGCCGGTCGATCCGGGCCTGGAGGGTGCCCCGGGCGATGGAGAGGATGCGGGCGTACTCACGGACGCTGGTACGCGGCTGCTCGATGAGCAGCCGCAGGATACGGGTGTCGAGGGCGTCCACCACCATGGTCCGCTGGCCTCTTCCTGGTACGACGATCCGGGCTGCGACTGTACCAACGGCACAGCCAGGGCCCGGTCGGAGCGGCCCGGCCCGGTGCTGACCGCGTGTCATACCCGTAGTCCTTGAGAGCTACGGAAAAGGTTCGCACCCGGGTGGGACGCCGACTACGGACCCCCGTCCATAACTTCTGTACCCGACGCACCGAAGCCATCAGGTACGGAAGGAACAACCCGTCATGCCGTCCCATCCGCGCAGATCCCGCCTGCACCGCGGCCTGCTCGCCGTGCTGATGGCCTCCTCGGTGGCCATTCCGCTCTCGGGCGCGGCGGGCCCCGCGGGCGTACCCGCGCCGGCTCCGGCCGTCCGGGGCCCGCTGCGCAGCGCCGCACCGGAAGCACTCGCCGAGCGGTACGCCGCGACGCGGGCCGACATCGGCGCGGCCGAGCGGGCGGCGGCCCGCCACGGCGACCGCAAACGGGCTGCCGCGCTGCACACGATGGCCGGCCCGGCCCGCAGCTTCCTCTCTTTCGACGGCCGCGACGGCGGCCGCAGCGTCGAGGTCGTCGGCGATCTCTCCCACGCGGAACGGATCGCCGTACTGGTCCCGGGCGCGGGCATCGGCATCGACCACTACTGGCGCCTGCGCAATGGCGCGCTCGCCCTGCGCAAGGAGCTGGGGGAGCGGTCCGCGGTGGTCGCCTGGCTCGGATACCGGACGCCGGCGACGGTGAGCCCGGCCTCCCTCACCTCGGGGCGGGCCACCGAGGCCGCCCCCGAACTGATGCGATTCATGGGGGAGCTGAAGCAGATCAAGCCGGCTGCCCGCACCGCCGTCCTGTGCCACTCCTACGGCTCCGTCGTCTGCGCACGCGCCGCGCACGGATTACGGGTCGCCGACATCGTGCTGTACGGCAGCCCGGGCACCGGCTACCGCGATGCCGACGCCCTGCACACCTCGGCCACCGTCTGGGCCGGCCGTGGCAGCGACGACTGGATCGCGGACGTACCGCACGTCGAGCTCCGACTGCCCTTCGTGGACATCGGGTTCGGAACGGACCCGGTCTCGCCCGGGTTCGGAGCCGAGATCTTCGCGGCGGGCTCCGGCGGCCACAGCGACTACCTGAAGACCGGCTCCGAACCGCTGAGGAACATCGCCCGGATCGTGGCCGGAGCGGCCGGATCCGCCAAGACCCCGGGAGAGCGCCATGCGTGACTTCGCCCGGCGGATCGAATCCGCCACCCCCGCCGACCGCGACCGTGCCGTCGACGCGCTGCGCGCCATCGCCATCCTCGGCGTCGTCCTCGGCCACTGGCTGGTGACCGCGCTGGTCGTCGACAGCGGCACTGTGCACGGCGCGAGCCCGCTCCAGTACCTACCCGAACTCACCCCGGTCTCCTGGCTGTTCCAGACCCTCGCGGTCTTCTTCCTGGTCGGTGGACTGGTCGGTGCCAGAAGTCATGCCGCCGCCCGCGCCCGGGGCGAGAGCCACGGCCGGTGGTTCCGTGCGCGGATGAGCCGGCTGCTGCGCCCGATGGCCGTGGTGCCGGTCGTATGGTCCGTGGCGGCGTGCGCGATGCTCTTCACCGGCGTTGACCAGGACACCGTGCGCGCACTGGGCAAGCTGGTGTGGTCCCCGCTCTGGTTCATCGCGGTCTTCGCGGCGCTGACGGCGGCGACTCCGCTGGTGGCGAGGCTCCATCCGCTGTGGCCGTTCGCCGTCGTACTGGTCGTCGACCTCTACCGCTTCGGCCTGGACGCGCCAGGCGGTTTCGCCTCGGTCAACGTGGCGGCCGGCTGGCTCGTGCCGTACTGCCTGGGCGCTGCCTGGGCCCGAGGCGAACTGCTCGGCCGCCGCACCGGCTGGACGCTGCTGCTCGGCGGAGCCGCGGCCACCGCCGCACTGGTCCGGTGGGGCGGCTACCCCGCGAGCATGGTCGGAGTGCCCGGTGTGGACATCTCCAACCTCGACCCGCCGACCCTCGCCGTGGTCACCTTCGGCCTCGCGCAGTGCGGGGCGGCGCTCCTGCTCCTCGGCCCGCTGCGCCGGGTGCTGCAAAGGCCCGTCCTGTGGGCGGTGGTGGCGACGGTGAACCTCTCGGCGATGACGGTGTTCCTGTGGCACCAGACCGCGATGATCGCGGTCACTGCGACCGGCCTGTCGGCGGGCGGGCTGCTGCCGGGCCTGCACACCCTGCCCGACGGACCCGGCTGGGTACTCGCCCGGCTGGCCTGGCTGCCGGTGTTCGCCGTGGCGCTGCTGATCTGCTGGCTGGCGTTCCGCGGTTACGAACAGCATCGGCCGGCACGAACGAAGAACCTGGTCGTCCGCGAGGGGCGCCCCACCGGATCACCGATGGCGGCGGAGGCGCGACGTGTCTAAGGTGCGAGCTGTGAACCGGGGTGACATGGTGAAGCGTTCGGCGCGGGTGTTGCGGGCACTGCCCCGTACCCTGCGCGAGGACCTGGTGCCGCGCACGGCGGTAGACCCGAACGGACAGTCGGGGCAGCCGCGTTGGCTGGAGTGGCGGCCGGTGATCATGGTGCCACTGCTGATGTTCGCGGTGGGGGTGCTCATCGGGGGCAGCAACCAGTACGCCTTCGACTTCGGGATGGGTATTCAACTCGGCGTCCTCTTCGCCGGAGTTCAGTCGGCGGCGATCGTCGTCGCCCTGTACCGACCGCTCCAGGCCTGGTGGGCGTCGATGCTCGTCATGGTGCTGGTCACTCCGTTCGCCGCGAGTATCGGCTTCGGGACGCGGCTCCCGTGGAGCGGTGCTTTCCCCTGGAGCGGGGCCGGGATCGCGATGCAGGCAGGGGTGCTGTTCCTGCTTGCGCTGCGACTGCGCCCCCGGATCGCCGCGGAGACTCTGACGATCACCGTGCTGGCGGGGCTCCTCTGCGGAGTGAGCACCCCCTGGCGCAGCGCCAACGACACCGGCCTCGCCGTCGCCGCCCTCGTCATCACGGTGATGATGGGCATCGCGCTGCGCGGTCTCGCGGTGACCCGTACCCGGCTGGTCGAGCAGGAGGAGCTCACCGCCGAGGAGCGTGCCCGACGTACCCTGCTGGAGGAGCGCAGCCGCATCGCACGCGAGCTGCACGACGTGGTCGCCCACCACATGTCGGTCATCTCCATCCAGGCCCAGGTCGTCCCGCACCTGGTCGAGAACCCGTCCGAGGAGCTGAGGGAGAACGTCGAGGGCATCCGCAGGAACGCGGTCGACGCTCTCACCGAACTGCGCCGGGTGCTCGGCGTACTGCGCTCCGAGGACCCCCTGCCGCAGGCCGCGCGGCACGCCCCACAGCCCACCCTCGAACGGCTGGACGAGCTGATCGGCAACGCGCGCGGCGCCGGGCTCACCGTCACCGCCGAGACCACCGGGGAGCCGCGTCCGCTGTCGCCGGGCGTCGAGTTGTCCGCGTTCCGCATCGTGCAGGAGGCGCTCAGCAACGCGATGAGGCACGCACCGGGCGCGCGGGTGCAGGTGGAGATCCGCCACCAGGAGTCCGGTGTCGCCGTCAGGATCACCAACACCGCGCCGGACCGCGCCGCACCCCCCTCTCCGGGCGAGGGCCACGGCCTGCTCGGCATGCGCGAGCGCACCGCGATGCTGGGCGGCGAACTCGTCACCGGCGCGACTCCCGACGGCGGGTACGAAGTCACTGCGATACTGCCAGCACTGCCCACGGCGGAGCCGACCGGTCCCGCCGTGCCCGCCGACCCTGCCGAGGACATCCGATGACGGCCATCCGCGTTCTGATCGCCGACGACCAGATGATGGTCCGGCAGGGCCTCACGGTGCTGCTGAACGCCGAAGCGGGCATCGAGGTCGTCGGCCAGGCGGTGGACGGCGCCGACGCCGTGGAGAAGGTGGCCGAACTCGACCCGGACGTAGTCCTGATGGATATCCGCATGCCCCGGCTCGGCGGCATCGAGGCGACCCGCACCGTCACCGAGGCCGAGGGCGCCACCGTCAGGGTGCTCGTCCTGACCACCTTCGACCTCGACGAGTACGTCTACGAGGCGCTGCGCGCGGGCGCGTCCGGGTTCCTCCTGAAGGACGCCTCGGCCGAGGAACTCGCCCATGCGGTAAGGGTGGTGGCGGAGGGTGAGGCCCTGCTCGCCCCGAACATCACCAAGCGGCTGATCGCCGAGTTCGCCAGGGTGAGTGCCGCCCCGCGCGCCCAGCTGAAGGCCCGCACCGGCGAACTGACGGAGCGTGAGACCGAGGTGCTGGCCCTGATCGCGCAGGGCCTGTCCAACACCGAGATCGCCGAGCGCCTCGTGGTCGCCGAACAGACCGTGAAGTCGCACGTGGGCCGGATCCTGTCCAAGCTGGGACTGCGCGACCGCACCCAGGCCGCTGTCCACGCCTACGAGACGGGCCTGGTGCGCCCGACCGGTTACTGATCCGGCCCCGCCACCCGCGCAACACCGGGTCAGCACCGGCGTAAACCCCCCCTGTCCCCGACCGCCATTGGCTCCCGCACGACCGGAAACGGCGGGAGCGGTGCCGCTCCGACACGTACAGAACCGACACACCGACCGGAGGGCTCAGGCCCGCTCGGCGAGCCGCCATGCCCGAGACCGGGCATCCGGCTGCCCTCTCCCGGCGCTCCGGCCGATTCCGACCAACCGAAGGAACCGAAGAGTCCATGGGCTCCACCCTTGTCATCACCAATGACTTCCCGCCCCGCCAGGGCGGCATCGAGACCTTTGTGCACGCGATGGCCACCCGGGTACCGGACGACGACGTGGTCGTCTACACCTCGCACGAACCCGGTGACACCGCCTACGACGCGGGCCTGCCGTTCCCCGTCGTACGGGATCCGAGCCGCATGCTGCTGCCCACCGGCCGGGTGACCCGCAGGGCCGTCGAGATCGCCCGGACCCACGGCTGCGACCGGGTCTGGTTCGGCGCCGCCGCACCGCTGGCCCTGATGGCTCCGGCCCTGCGGCGCGGCGGCGTACGGCGCATCGTGGCGACCACCCACGGCCACGAGATCTGGTGGGCGAGAACGCCCGGCGCGCGCGGGCTCATGCGCCGGATAGGCGGCGGTGTCGACGTGGTCACCTACCTCGGCCAGTACACCCGCGCCCGGATCGAGCCCGCGCTCGGCCCGCGGGCGCGCATGAGCCGACTCGTTCCCGGGGTCGACCCGGAGGTGTACCGGCCCCGTGCCGGTGCCGGACCCGACCCGCGCACCGAACTCGGGCTGCACGGCAAGCGCGTCATCCTGTGCGTGGCCAGGCTCGTCCCCCGCAAGGGCCAGGACACCCTCATCCGGGCCCTGCCGCTGATCAGGAACAAGGTGCCCGACGCCGTACTGGTGGTGGTCGGCCAGGGGCCCGACGAGGCCAGGCTGCGCAAGCTGGCGGCGCGGCACGGAGAGGGGGCCGTCCGCTTCGTGGGCGGCGTCTCGCACACCGACACACCGCCCTACTACGCCGCGGCGGACGTCTTCGCGATGCCGTGCCGCACCCGGCGGGCGGGGCTGGAGGCGGAAGGGCTCGGCATCGTGTTCCTGGAGGCGGCGGCGAGCGGTCTGCCGGTGGTCGTCGGCGACTCGGGCGGCGCTCCGGACACCGTCCTCGACGGCCGGACCGGCCGGGTCGTGGACGGCACCGACCCCGCCGCCGTCGCCGGGGCGCTGACCGGGATCCTCCTCGACCCCGGCCGGGCCGCGATGGGCGCCGCAGGCCGCGAATGGGTCCGGGAGTCCTGGTCCTGGGACGCCTCGGCCCGCCATCTGACACAGCTTCTGACCCCCGTCGAGCAGCGGGCGGTGCCCCTGTCGGGAGAGGAGTAGGCGGCCGCCGAGTGATGCGGCCGCCGGCCGCGGGCCGGTGCACCGCCGGTCCGTTGGCCTACTCATGGCTCAGCAAAGCCGACGATTGTTGTGCCATTGGCTCAGTAAATTCAGCCCGAGTTGAGCCATGGTCCGCAAGGATGTTGTGATGTACCCGTCGATGGCGCTGCGGATCTCCGCGGCGCCTTTTTCATGCCGGTGCACAGAGCCGGTGTACGGAGCCGGTTTTCAGAGCCGGTGCGCGGAAGCGGGAGCAAGTTGGTACTGAAGAGGATGTTCGTTGCCCCGGACCCGGGCCGGACGAGACTGCGCAGCAGCGTCCGGGCCGTCCTCGGCATCGGACTGGCCGTCGCGGTGTGCGGTCTGGCCGGGCACTCCCTCGTCGCGGCCGTCGCCGGAGGCCTCGCCGCACTGCTGGCCCTGTTCACGGTGCTGGACACCACGGTGCGGGGGCAGGCGGTCACCACGGCCCTGCTGCCTGTCGCCGGCTTTCCCGTCCTCGCCCTAGCGGCCGGGCTGCACGACCGCCCGGTCGCCCGGGACGTGGCCTTTCTCGCGGTCATCGGCGCGGGCGTGTACGCCCGGCGATGGGGGCCGCGCGGCCACTCGCTCGGCGTGTTCGCGTTCATGGCCTTCTTCACCGCGCAGTTCCTCCACACCCTGCCCGGCCAACTGCCCGAGCTGTACGCGGCGGTCGCCCTCTCCCTGCTCGTCTCGTCGACCGTCCGGTTCGGGCTGTGGTGCTACGAGCGGCGGCAGTCCGCCCCGGTCGTCCCCGCCCCGGTGACCGGCACGGGACTGGGCCGGGCGACCACGCGCCAGGCGATCCAGGCCACCGCGGGCGCCGCCCTCGCGCTGATGGCCGGACTCGTCCTCTCCGAGGAACGCTGGTACTGGGCCGTGGGCGCCACGTGGTGGGTCTTCGTGAACGTCGCCTCGCGCGGCGAGACGCTGGTGCGCGGCTTCCGCAGAGTGCTGGGAACACTGTTCGGCGTATCCATCGGCCTGGCCGTCGTCGTACCACTGCACGGAGCGCCCGTGCCTTCCGCGGCCGTGGTGGCGGCCGGCATCTTCGGGATCTTCTACACCGCCGCGGTCTCCTACACCTGGATGGTCTTCTCGGTGACGATGATGGCCGGGGCGCTCTACGGACTCCTCGGCGTGCTGGACCCTGCTCTACTGGTGCTGCGTCTGACGGAGACCGGCGCGGGTGCGCTCGGCGCGATGCTCGCGGTGCTGCTCGTGCTGCCCGTCACCACGCACGCCACGACCGACGCGTGGATCCAGCGGGCCCTGCGCTGTGTGCACGCCTGCACCGCGGAAGCCGCCGCACGGCTCTCGGGATCCACGACCGCCGATCCCGCACCCCGGATCGCCGAGCTGGAGGCGCTGCTCGGCCGGGTACGGATGTCCCTGGCTCCCCTGGTGCACCCGCTCAGCCCGCTGCGCGCCCGCAAGGCCCGTGCCGGTCAGGTCCTCGCCCTGCTGGACGACTGCGCGCGCGAGGTGCGCGGACTGGCCTCCGTCGCGGCGGACCCGGAGGCATCCCACGACGCCCGCCTCGCCGCCGCCTGCTGGCGGGTCGAGGCGTGCGTGGAGGCCCTGACGGCCCCCGACCCGCGGCACCGGGCGGGCGTTTTGGACGTCCCGCCGCACACGGCCGCGGCCGAGCCCGCGCTCGCCCATCTGCACGGCCTGGAACGGGCACTGGCCGAGCTCGCCGCACCGCTGCGCAGCGACCCGCGCGCCCCGCTGATCGGCGTGTGAGTCGCCCCTCGGACGTGTCGTGGTGGGCGATCCCCGCATCCGATGCCCTGGTCCGGACCTGGCCGGTGACTGCTACCGTCGCCCCGGAGATCACGACGGCACGCCCCGTCGTGATCAGTCGGCCGAGAGAGGACATGCGGTGACCGAGGGTGCGGTGGGCAGCGACGACAGCGCGGTGCGGGCATTCATCGGGTCGTTCACCTCGGCGGGCGGACGGGGAATCACCGTCGCCGCCGTGGACGACGGGACCGGGGCGCTGACCGTCCTCGGTGCCACGGACACGGTCCCCGACCCCTCGTACCTCGCCCTGGGCCATGGACCGGGGCCGGGAGGCGGCGCGCTCTACACGGTCAGTGAGACCGAGCACGGCGCGGCAGTCGCCCTGGACATCACCGGCGACGTGCCGCGGCCCATCGACGGGATCCGGTCGGTGGACGGCGACGGCCCCACCCATCTCGCGCTCGCCGGCGGTCATCTGCTCACCGCCAACTACGGCGCGGGCAGCGTAAGCGTCCTGCCCGTGCGGGCGGACGGTTCCCTCGGCCCGGTCTCCTCCGTGCTCCGGCACGAGGGCAGCGGCCCCGACGCCGACCGGCAGCTGGCCCCGCACGCCCACCAGGTGCTGCCCGACCCGTCGGGGAACTGGGTGCTCAGCGTTGACCTCGGGACCGATTCCGTACGGATCTGCGCACTCGACACCACGACCGGGAAGCTGCGGCTGCACGGCGAGACGGCCCTGCGGCCGGGAACGGGCCCGCGCCACCTCGCCTTCCACCCCGCCGGCGGCCACGCCTACGTCCTGAACGAACTCGAACCGACCGTCACGGCATGCAGATGGAACGCCGCCGCGGGCGTCCTGGAGCCGCTCGGGGAGACGTCCGTGCTGCCGGCGGGAGCGCGGGGCGCAGACGCGGCGACCTACCCCTCCGAGGTCGTCGTCTCGCACGACGGCCGGTTCCTCTGGACCGCCAACCGGGGGCACGACAGCATCTCGGTGCTCACGCTCGGCGCGACCGGCGAGCAACCGGCCCTGGTCACGACCGTGGACTGCGGTGGGCACTGGCCGCGCGATCTCGAACTCGACCCCACCGGCCGAAGGCTGTACGCGGCCAACGAGCGGTCCGGTGACGTCACCTGGTTCGACATCGACCCGGAGACCGGCACCCCGAGCCGAGCGGGCTCGCTGGACGCCCCTGCCGCATCCTGCGTGATCTTCGCCTGACCTCGTGCCGCGCACAGCACGAACGCCGGACGGGCCCGGTTCTCCGAGCCCGTCCGGCGTTCGTGGACCGACGGTCCGCCGGGCGCACCCGGCGACGGGTCAGTGCGCCTGAGCACCCTGCGGCGCGACCGGCGTGATGCCGAGTGTCGTCATGTACATCGACAGCACGAGCTTGCCGATCGCCGGGTACGCGCCGAGCGGCTCGGCCGTCGCGCAGCCCGCCTCCTTCGCAGCGGCGTCCAGCAGCCCCTCGGCCACCTCGGGGCCGACGAGGTACGGAGCAACCGCGAGCTGCGCCGAGCCGGAGCTGGTGAGCTGCTCGGCGATCGACGCGACGGAACCCTCGACGTCGAGTGCCGCGGCCATCACCGGAACCGCGAGCCGGGCGGCCAGCAGCATGCCGGTGATCCCGGCGGCCTGCACGGCCTCCTCGCCGCCCACCGTGGCCAGCACGATGCCGTCGGCGGCCGTGGCCACCGTGAAGAGCCTGGCCCGGTCGGCACGGGCCAGACCGGCCTCGGAGAGCCGCACATGGAGCGCCTCGGCGAGCAGCGGGTGCGGACCGAGCACATCGGTCAGCTCGACCTGCGTACCGCTGTCCATCACGGCCTGTCGTATCCGGCGGATCAGGGCGCTGTCCGGCCCCGCGAGGAGCGGCACGACGACGGCGGACGGCCCCTCGGGCTCGGCCACCTCACGGCCCGCGGCCTGCGCCTGCTCGAAGCGCGCGACGCGCTCCGTGGCGCAGTGGGTGAGGACGGCGGAGAGCGCGGGGAACTCGGCGTCGTCACCGTCGAGGTAGCCGATCCGGGCGTTGAGGCCGGGCAGCTCGGAACGGGCGATACTGATCACCTCTTCGGCCAGACTGCGGGTGGCCGGGGAGGGGGTGCCGGGAACGGCGAGAACGAGCGCGGCAGCGCCCTCGGGTGCGACCACGGGCTCCGGGCGGCGGTGCCGTCCGGACTGGCGAGGTCGCGGCATTCGTACAGGCAGGCCGGAAGCGGGCCCAGTGGGGGTGCTCATGGCGCCGCATGCTACTGGTTTTGGGTGCGGCTCTGTTCGGGGAGGGCCCAGACAGGCGTTATCTGTCCACTTTTATCCGATGAGTGGCTTACTGGTCGCCTGTCCTGCTCTGTCGGTGCCTACTCGGGCTTCTGCCCAGGCCCTTCACCAGGGACCCGGAGCAGCGTCGGGTGACGGGGCAGCCGCAGACCCCCGGTCGCCAGCGCCTGGGCGATGGACAGCGCACCGGCCAATGGATCACCCGATCCGAGGACTGCCCGCGCCTGCGGGACCTGCCGGGACAACTCCTCGCGCAAGGGCGCGAGCAACGGCTCGCCCATCCGGAACAGGCCACCCGTCAGCGCCACTTCGCACGGCTCGCCATCGACACACGCCTCCGGGCACACCGCCGCGGCCGCCTCCGCGATGTGTTCCGCGGCCTCGCGCAGAATCCCCGCGGCGACCGGATCGTGCCCGGCGCACGCGGCGACCTCGGGTGCGAACGAGGCCAGTACGGCAGGCCGGTCGGTACGCGGATAGAGCAGCCCGGGCAGCTCCGGCGCCGGCCCGAACACCGCCTCCAGCCGGGAGAGCAGGGCGTCGGATCCGCCGCGCCGGCCGTCATGGGCGCGCATCGCCGCGTCCAGCCCTGCCCGGCCGATCCAGGCCCCGCCGCCGCTGTCGCCCAGCAGATGACCCCAGCCGTCGGCCCGCCGCCAGTCCGTCAGGTCCGTACCCAGCGCGATCATGCCCGTGCCCGCCGCGACGACCACCCCCGGGCGCTGACCGACCGCCCCGGCGTACGCGGTCACCGCATCGGCGGCCAGCGCCAGCCGCCGCACCCCGAGCGTGTCCTCCAGGGCCGACGGGAGCTCCGCGCGCAGCTGTCCGCCGAGCGTCGCCATGCCGGCGGCACCGATCGCCACTGCGTCGATCGCGGAACCGTCCCGGCCGCCGCACTGCTCCAGCAGCCGGCGGACGGCGGGCAGCAGCTGTTCCAGCAGATGGCCCGCGTCGATCCCGGCCGGTCCGGTGCGCACCGGATGGGCGCAGACCGTCGTCGCCACCGGGCCGGACACGCCGCCGGCACCCAGCGCCACGCGCAGCCCCGAACCTCCCGAGTCCACACCGAGCACATACGGCTCCGGTGCGGACGCCCCGCCCGCGCGCACGACGGCGGGGCTTTGCGATGATCGCCGCGGTGCGCTCATGGACCGACTCCAGGAAGGAAGGGGAAGGACGGCGGCAGCCTATCCCCAGTGCCGCGAGTCCGGGCCGGGGGAGTACGAGTTCGAGGTCGGAGGCGGTTCGCGTACGCCGGTAGAGTGACGTTCCGTGGCACCAAGACCGTTGAATGAAGTAGTCGAGCCCGGCTGGGCCGAGGCGCTCGCCCCCGTCGCCGGACGCATCGCAGCGATGGGCGACTTCCTGCGCGCGGAGGTGGCGGCGGGACGCACCTATCTGCCCGCCGGGGCGAACGTTCTGCGCGCGTTCCAGCAGCCCTTCGACGACGTACGCGTCCTGATCGTCGGTCAGGACCCCTACCCGACGCCCGGAATGGCGATGGGGCTGAGCTTCTCCGTGGCCCCCGAAGTGCCACAGGTACCCGGCAGCCTGGAGAACATCTTCCGGGAAATGCACACGGACCTGGGGCTTCCGCGTCCGTCGAACGGCGACCTGACGCCATGGACGCGGCAGGGCGTACTGCTGCTGAACAGGGCGCTCACCACGGCGCCCCGCAAACCCGGTGCGCACCGCGGCAAGGGCTGGGAGGAAGTGACCGAACAGGCCATCCGGGCCCTGGCCGCACGCGGCAAGCCGCTGGTGTCCGTGCTGTGGGGGCGCGACGCCCGCAACCTGCGGCCGTTCCTCGACGGCTTTCCGGCGATCGAGTCCGCGCACCCCTCGCCGATGTCGGCGGACCGCGGCTTCTTCGGCTCGCGCCCGTTCAGCCGCACCAATGAACTCCTGCTGCGCCAGGGGGCCCAGGAAGTCGACTGGCGGCTGCCGTAGCGCAGCGGTCCGGGCATCACGCACTCTCGTCGGTCCCGGAGCGGCACCGGCTCGTCACGGGGCCGGTGCCACGTCCATGGACGGCGCGCCGCGCGAACCGGGTCAGCACGCGTCGCGCACCGTGCCGGTGAACACCGGCCCCTGCTGCGGCTCCCAGGAGCCGTCGTGGACGACCGTCCGCAGCCGCAGGGATTCCTCCGGCTCCTTCAGCCCGTCGGCGACCGTGGGCACGGCCACCTCGGTACTCAGCTCACCGGCGGGCACGCCAAGGCGGACTGCGGGCCGGTGGTCGCGTTCAGATGCCGATCGCCGCCGCCCGCACGCACAGGACGTCCGGCAGATGCGAGGCGAGCCGCTGCCAGCTGTCCCCGTCGTCCGCGCTCGCGTACACCTCGCCGTTGCGGTTGCCGAAGTAGACGCCTGCCGGGTCGGCGTCGTCCGTACAGAGCGCGTCGCGCAGCACCGTGCCGTAGTGCGCCTTTTCGGGCAGGCCCGCCGACAGAGGCTCCCAGGTGCTGCCCGCGTCACCGGTGCGGAACACCCGGCAGCGGTGCTCGGCGGGCACCCGGTCGGCGTCGGCGTTGATCGGGAAGATGTACGCGGTGTCCGCGCGGTGCGGGTGCGCGGCTGCGGCGAAACCGAAGTCCGACGGCAGCCCCTGCCCGATGTCGGTCCAGTTGTCCCCGGAGTCGTCGCTCCGGAACACGCCCCAGTGGTTCTGGAGATAGAGCCGGTCGGGATCGACCGCGTCCCTCGCCACCTTGTGGACGCACTGACCGAACTCAGGATCCGGGTCGGGGAGGAAGACCGCGGACACCCCCTTGTTCGACGGCGCCCAGCTCGCACCGCCGTCCTTCGTGCGGAACACCCCGGCCGTGGAGACCGCGACGGTCACGGCGCGGGCGTCCCTCGGGTCTGTCAGGACGGTGTGCAGCCCCTCGCCGCCCCCGCCCGGCTCCCACTTCGAACGCGTCGGGTGCTCCCAGAGCGGGCGGTTCAGCTCGAAGGACTCCCCGCCGTCCTCGGAACGGAACAGCGCGGCGGGCTCGGTCCCCGCGTACACCACATCGGGCGCCTCGGGGCCGGCCGGATGCAGCTGCCAGACCCGCTCCAGCGAGGCCCCGGTGAACAGGGGGAACTTCACGGCCGGTTGTGGTGGCTCGACCCAGCTCCTGCCCAGGTCGTCCGAGCGGAGGACGGACGGGCCCCAGTGCGCGCTGTCACCCCCGACCAAAATGCGTGGAACCTGCCGCCGGGTGTCGATGGCGATGGAATAGATCGCCTGGGCATTGAAATGCGGGCCGTCGAAATCCCACGCCTCACCGCGCCTGCGGCCGATGAAGAGTCCCTTGCGCGTGCCCACGGTGAGCAGTACGTCGGTCATGACCAGACCTCCCGAAACGCCGTTGTGTCGGACAACGGTCAGTCTGCACCCGGCCACTGACGGTGGCCCGCAAGCAGGCCGTCTGACACCCGGCCCCTGTTGCATCGAGCGCGGCGCGGGTACCTTCACGCAGGATGGAAAGCGCTTGCCAAGCCTGATGGGCCCTCATGCGCCCCGCGTGCGGGCTGCACGGCGGAGAGACCATGGAGCAGCTGCGCCGACCTTCGAAGGGCTGCCCGGCGAGCAGATGGACGCCGTGGCCCGCGGCGACGGCGTCCATCGCACCGACGCCTGCGTTCATGCCGAACATCCCTCCGCGTACGGGAAGTTCGGCATGTGCGGCCGCTTGGAGGTCTGCCTGGGCAGACCGGCCCCGGTGGCTTCGGACACGACGGGGCAGGTCAGGACCCGGGTCGTGCTGCCGTCGTCCTCCGCGATGTCCCGGACGTGCCGGAAACCGATCCGCTCCAGCAGCGCCAGCGACGCGGCGTTCTCGGCGGCCACCGTGGCGTGTATCTCGCCGAGTCCGAGCTCGTCGAACCCGTACCCGACCAGTGCCTGCGCGATCTCGGTGCCGAACCCCTGCCCCCACGCGGTGGCGGCCAGTGCGTAGACGATCTCGTGGCCGCCCGCTTCCGGGGACGGCTTGATCTCCGCATGGCCCACGAACCGGCCCTCCTGCCGGACCGCCCAGACGTCGAACAGGTCCTGTGCGTACACCTTGCTGAAGATCCGTCCGAACAGCGCACGGTCCTCGGCCTCGGTCTGCGGGCCTTCCCCCATCCAGCGGGAGACCCGGGTGTCCTGGAACAGCGCGACGAAGTCCTCCTCGTCGGCGGGCGTGTACGGCTCCAGGCACAGTCGTGCGGTGTGCAGGGCGAGGGTCGTCATGGCCGACGACGTTACGCAGCGCCCCGACCGGCCCGCAACGCAATACCCGAGCCCAGGGGTGGCCGCCCCTGGTTGACTGACGCCCATGACTTCCTCGGTGTTCGAGACTGCCACGCCCGACGCGTTCGCCTACCTCGATCGGGTCGCCGCGACCGATCCGGGCCGGTCCTACAAGGGACAGATGCTCGACGAGCTCGGAATCCGTCCGGGCGAGACGGCGCTCGACCTCGGCTGCGGTCCCGGGGCCGACCTCGGCGCGCTCGCCGAGGCCGTCACCGCGACAGGCACGGTGATCGGCGTCGACCACGACCCGGCCGCGCTCGATGCCGCCCGGGACCGCAGCGCGGGCCGTAGCAACGTGAGTGTTCGGATCGGCGACGTCCACGAGCTGCCGCTGCCTGACCACTGCGTCGACCGGGCCCGTACCGACCGAGTCCTCCAGCACGTCGACGATCCCGCCAGGGCGCTTTGCGAAGCCCGGCGTGTGCTCCGGCCGGGCGGTCGGCTCGTCATGGGCGAGCCGGACTGGGGGACCCTGACGGTCGACCACCCGGACAGCGGTCTGTCGCGCTCCTACACCCAGTACGTCACGGACGAAGCCGTCCGCAACGCCCGCATCGGCAGCCGGCTGGCCCGGCTGGCGACGGGCGCGGGATTCGCCGTGCCCAGGGTCGTCCCGGTCACCTCCGTCTTCCGGGACGTCCGGGCCGCGGACAGGATTCTCGGTCTGGAACGCACCGCACGACGCGCCGTCGACGCCGGATACTTCACCGTGGAGTCGGCACGACGCTGGCTGGGCCACCTCACCGACGGTCCCTTCCTGGCAGCCGTGACGCTCTACGTCGTCGTGGCCGAGTCGTAGGGCCTGTCCCACAAGTGGCGCGGTCGGCCCAGCGCGGCCCGCGCTGTACGGGGCCGACGAGGTGTGCTGGGCGGACGGAACGAGCGAAGGGAAGAGCGGAGCGATGACGAGCGGGATCGAGGACGCCGAGGGGCGCGGAGCGGACCTGGAGGTGACCCACGTCGGAGCGCGGGTCGGGATCAGGGCCGCGGCGCCTTCGGGCGAGCTGTCGCTGATCTGTACCCCGGCCCGCGCCCGTGAGCTGGCGGCGGCGCTCGCCCTCGCGGCGGACGAGGCCGACAGTGCGGGGTCGGCGCGGCCCGTCACCGTCAGGGCGCGCGAGCTGCGTCGCGGGGACGTACGGGACGGTGACCGGGCCATGACGGTGGACGACATCAGGGTCGACGGGGCGACCGCCCACATCACATGGAAGTCGGGTGCCGGCCGCAGCTGGACCCAGGGCTACGACGCGGATGTCGAGATCGCACTCCGACGGCGCGCCGGCCGCCACTGACCGACCCCACCTGCCCCGCCGAGACCGTCCCGGCCCGAGGACGGCACCGACGCGGCAGAGGTCACGGGCGTGGCGGGCCCACGCGGGACGAGATCCGTATCGAAGGGGTGCTCCACACACTCTCCGACCCGATGCGACTGCGCATTCGTCCGTTAGCCGGCCGCGGGCGAGTCCGAACTCACCTGCTCCTGTTTCGGTCTCCCGGTGTCCAAGTCGACGTCCACGCACCGCTTCCGGGTGCTGTGCGAGAGCGGGATCGTCCAGCAGATCCACTGCGGCACGGCCAAGACGAACGCTCGCGACGCGAGGACCTGGAGGCGCTGTTGCCCGGTCTCCTCGACCGTTTCCTCGACGCGGCTGACCGCCAGGTCCAGCGCATCGGTGAGGACCGACAGCCTCACCGACCGTCCCGGCCGCCACTCCGCGCGGCGCTCAGCAGCCCCGCCCAGTCCGGGATCTTCACCCGCTCCCGGCCCAGCGACCGCCCCAGCGACGCCTCCGCCCGCTCGATGGACAGCCAGCCGTCCCACTCCACCGGACGCAGCCCCCACGCCCGCAGTGCCGCCACCGGATCGGGTGCCGAGGGCCGCCCGACGAGCAGTGGGGCGTCGTCGAGCAGCGAAGCCACGGTCTCCTTCGCGCACGACCGGTTCGAGCCGATGACCCCGGTCGGCCCCCGCTTGATCCACCCGGCGACGTACTCCCCGGGCGACGGCACCCCGTCCCGCAGCACCCGCCCCGCCAGATGCGGCACCGTCCCGCGCACCGGGTCGAAGGGCAGACCGGGCAGCGGAATCCCGCGGTAGCCGATCGCCCGCAGCACGAGCTGGGCGGGGATGTCCTCGTACGTACCGGCGTCGCGCACGCCCCCGCTGCCGTCCGGCACCGTGCGGGCGAAACGCACCCCGGCCACCCGGCCGCCCCGCTCCAGCAGCTCGACGGGACGCAGAAAGAACCGCAGGTGGATGGTGCGCACCGGATGCCCGCCGGTGCCCGCCCCCGCGTCACCGGCCGCGGCCCATCCGCGCAGGACCTCCACATTGCGCCGCGCCGCAGCCGTCAGGGGCGGTGCGTTCGGAGGCGAGGACAGGGCGGGAACCCGGGCGGACGGATCGGCGTACGCCGGATCGCGGGCGAGCTCCGCTTCGTCCACCACGACCCGGGCCTGTGGCAGCCCGCCGAGCTCGCGCAGTTCCTTGGTGGTGAACCTGGCCTGTGACGGCCCGCGTCTGCCCGCCATGTGGATCTCGTGCACCCGGCTGCCGGCCAGCGCGCCGAGCGCACCGTGCGGTACGTCGGTGGGACGCAGCTCCCGCGCGCTGCGCGCGAGAATCCGCGCCACGTCCACCGCCACATTGCCGACCCCGATCACCACGACCGAACGCGCCCGGAGCGCGAAGCCGTCGGCGGCCGCGTCGGGGTGTGCGCTGTACCAGGAGACGAACTCGGTGGCGGAGCAGCTGCCGGGCAGATCCTCGCCGGGGACGGCGAGGGGGCGGTCGGTCGCGGCCCCGACGCAGTAGACCACCGCGTCGTAGAGCTCGCCGAGCCGCTCGGGTGGGATCCCGTCGCCGCCCACCTCGACGTTTCCGAGGAAGGTGATCCGCTCGTGTTCCAGTACGCTCCGCAGGCTGTTCTGCAGCGACTTGATCTTCTCGTGATCCGGGGCGACTCCGTAGCGCACCAGGCCGTACGGGCAGGGGAGCCGGTCCAGCACATGGACCCGGACATCGGGAACCCGGTCCTGTGCGACCAGGGCCTGGGCGGTGTAGACCCCGCTGGGGCCGGAGCCGACGACGGCGACACGGAGCACGGCGCACCTCTTCCCGGGGGATCCCTCCAGCATGACACCGGCGGGCGGAGCGGGGGGAGAGGCGCGCCCGGACCACGTCAGGACGACATCGTGCGCATTCTGTTGATCTCCACTGTCTGCTGGGCGACGACGTCCCCGGCCATCTCCTCGATCTGCACGTTGTTGCCCTCCGCGAGCACCTCGGTCGCCATGGTGATCGCTCCTTGGTGGTGGGTGATCATCAACTTGAGGAAGAGCCTGTCGAAGGCCGCTCCGTCGGCCTCGCGCAGCTCCTTCAGCTGCGCCGGGGTCGCCATGCCGGGCATCGCCGAGTGGTCGTGGGCGGACTTCCGCCGGTCGCCGCCGTTGCGTGTGAGCCACCCCTCCATGGCGCCGATCTCCGGCTTCTGGCTTGCCGTGATGCGCTCGGCGAGCCGCTTGACCGAGGACGAGCCGGAGCGGGACGGGACGAGCGCGGTCAGCTCCAGGGCCTGGGCATGATGGTGGATCATCGTCTGCGCATAGCGGTAGTCGGCCGAGTTGGGGGTGTCGTCCCCGGCGGCCTTCGCGGCCTCCTCGGCGGAGAGAGTCCGCGCGGGCTCGCCCGGCTTTCCCGGAGCCACCACCGAAGGACCCCCGCCGGCCTGCTCCTTCGTGCGGCTCCCGCCGTCTCCCGCATCGCACGCGGTGAGGACGAGGGCGGCGGAAACGGCTGCCGCGACGAGAACGGATCTGCGTACGCACATGGTCTGACGGCGGATCAACAAGTGGACCTCCATGGCCATATGGGCGGTTTCCGAGCTCCTGACATGCATCCGTACGGCGGCGATCGGAAACTTCACTACGTCTCTGCCGCCGTCTGTTGGGATCACCTCGGGAAGGACGATACTGCCGAGGTCCGTGAACCGTTCAACTACGTTCGGATCCATGGGAGGACGCAGTGAATTCGTTGCACACGAGCCCGGTGCGGCGCAGACGCCTGGGTATGGCGACGGCCGCCGCCGGCTTGCTTGCCACTCTGCTGATGGCCGGCCCCGCGGCCGCGATGCCCGACCCCGGTGACACGGCCGCGGCCCGGACAGAGGTCTCCGCCGCCCAGCGGGCCGAAGCCACGGCCGCCATCAGCAGCGGCGAGGTACCCGGCGTGGACGAGATCGTCCACAGCGACAACATCACCCACCTGGCCAACGTCCCGAAGGACGCGCTCAAGGGCCTCAACACGGACCTGGCCTTCCAGGGGAAGTACGCCTTCGCCGGGAACTACGACGGCTTCCGGATCTTCGACATCAGCAACCCCAGGTCCCCGAAGACGGTCGCGCAGGTCCTCTGCCCCGGCTCGCAGAACGACATCTCGGTCTCGGGCAACCTGCTCTTCCTGTCCACCGACTCCTCGCGCAGCGACAACTCCTGCACCAGCACCACCCAGCCCGCCACGGAGAAGTCCTCCTGGGAGGGGATGAAGGTCTTCGACATCAGCGACAAGCGCAACCCGAAGTATGTCGCCGCCGTCGAGACCGCGTGCGGATCGCACACCCACACCCTGGTCCCCGAGCGCAAGAACGTGTACGTGTACGTCTCCTCGTACTCACCGAGTGAGGCGTTCCCCGACTGCCGGCCGCCGCACGACGGGATCTCGGTGATCAAGGTGCCGCGCAACGCGCCCGAGAAGGCCGCGGTCGTGAACTTCCCGGTGCTCTTCCCGGACGGCGGCAACCCGGGTGCTCCGCAGAACCCGGGCGTCTCCAGGACCACCGGCTGCCACGACATCACCGTGCTGCCCTCGAAGGACCTGGCCGCCGGTGCCTGCATGGGTGACGGCCTGCTGTTCTCCATCAAGGATCCGGAGAACCCGAAGATCATCGACCGGGTGCAGGACAATGTGAACTTCGCCTTCTGGCACTCGGCGACGTTCAACCGGACGACGGACAAGGTCGTCTTCACCGATGAACTCGGCGGCGGTGGCGCGGCGACCTGCAACGAGGAGATCGGCCCGAAGCGCGGTGCCAACGGCATCTACGACATCGTCGGCAGGGGAGACCACCGCAAGCTGGTCTTCCGCAGCTACTTCAAGATCGACCGCCCGCAGGCCGACACCGAGGTCTGCGTCGCGCACAACGGCTCGATCATCCCGGTCAAGGGTCGCGACCTGATGGTCCAGGCCTGGTACCAGGGCGGGGTGTCGGTGTGGGACTTCACCGACTCGTCGAAGCCGAAGGAGATCGGCTACTTCGAGCGCGGCCCGGTCCGCACCGACGCAGTCACCACGGCCGGCCCCTGGTCGGCGTACTACTACAACGGGTACATCTACTCCAACGACATAGCCAAGGGCTTCGACGTCCTGAAGCTCGACGACCGGCGGACCGACCCGGCGAAGCGGGTGCGGCTTGACGAGCTCAATGTGCAGACGCAGCCGGAGTACTTCGACCGCTGACCGGCCGGATCCTCCACCCGGCCGACGGCAGCCGGCTCCACCGGGCGCCGAAGGCGCCCCGCGCGGCGGTTCCCCCGCCCTGCGGGGCGCCGCGTCGCGTCAGGCGGCCGTCCTGGTCGTGCCGCCCGTCGCCGCGGCCCACTCCACCAGCAGGCGCTGGTACTGCTCCTCGTCCTCCGGGGACAGGCGGCCGCCCGAGCGCTGCCACAGGTCGCGGATCTCTTTGTTCACCTCGGCGGCAGTGCGCGTGGAGTCGGAGGAGCACGGAGAACGGGACATGCCTACAGGCTAAGGCCCCGATGTGACAATCAGACCCATTGGGCGTCAGGGACATCTCTCACATGTCTGTCAGGCAACGCCCGGCACCAGTCCGAGCGTCCGCAGTCCGTCGGGCCGCTCCGCCACCGGCAGATGCTGCACAAACCGCACGTCACAGCCCAGCGCGGCGGCCCCGCCGTCCGCGTGCCGGTCGTCGCCGACCATCACCACATCCGCCGGATCCAGCCCGAGAAATGTGCAGGCCATGTGGAAGAGCCGTGGGTCCGGCTTCTGCACACCGTGCTCGTACGACAGCACATAGGCATCGATCAGGTGGTCCAGGCCGTGTGCCCGGAAGACCGGCCGCAGGTCCCAGCCGATGTTGCTGATCACCCCGATCCGGGTGCCGCTGTCACGCAACGCGCCCAGCACCTCCGCCGTGTCCGGGTACGGCTGCCAGGCGGCGGGGGTCCGGTGCCGCTCGTACAGCGCGTCGTACAGCCCGGGATCCGGCAGCTCCACCTGCCGGGCCAGTCCGGTGTACGCCTCCCGGTGCAGTTCTGCGCTCTCGTCACGGGTGGCGTACGCGGCGGTGAGCCGGGCGGGGACGTGCCGGGGAGACGGGCCGCCCGGCAGCGCCCCGGCGGCCTCCAGCCCGCTCGCGTACCGCTCGAAATCGGCCTCGCCCACCATCAGACCCCGCTCGGCGAGGACCGCGCGCAACCAGGACCGGACCGGCTCGATGCGGAAGAGGGTCCCGGAGAAGTCGAAGAGCACACCCTTGATCTGCATGGCTGCGATCCTCCCCGGTGCGGGGGCGCCGCGACAAGACCGGCCGGTTCCGGTACGGGTGCGGCGGGACGGGGCCGTACCGGGCCGGTTCAGGGACTATGGGGCCGGTGTCGCCCGCTCCGCCGCTCGAACCGTGCGAATCCGTCGATCGAGAAGGCGACCAGGGCCGCCCCCAGCAGCCAGCCGCCCAGTACATCGCTCAGCCAGTGAACGCCCAGATAGAGCCGGGTCAGGCCCACTCCGACGACCGAGACGCACGCCACGACCAGCGCGGTCCGCCACAGTCGGGGCCCGGCGCCGTACCGTCGCAGCAGCCAGAGCAGCAGGCCGAAGCTGACCGTCGCCGTCATCGCGTGACCGGAGGGGAACGCCGCGTAGTGGGCAAGGTCCACCGGGTCGGGCCAGTGCGGCCGTGCCCGGCCGACCGCGGACTTCAGCCCCTGCTGAACCACGGTGGCCAGCACACTCGTCGCCGCCACCCATACCGCGAGCAGCCGTGCACCGCGCCACCACAGCACCACCACGGCCACCGTGATCAGGACGCGCATGGTCCATGGATCCCATACCCAGTCGGTCAGGATCCGGTTGACGTGCACCAGACCGGGTTCGGTCACCGCCCTGCGGTGCAGGGCGTCCGCGACCTCCCGGTCCAGCGTCATCAGCGGTGACCAGCGCACCACGACGAGGATCAGTACGACCAGTGCGAGAAGCGCACAGACCGCACCCGCCCCGAAGGGTGTGGCACGGGAACGGGGACGGACGGGAGGGGGGAGCTGCGGGGTCGGCATGGGGCGATCTTCGCGGACGGCCGGCGCCCCTGGCTATCGCAGCGCACTGAGTCCCGGAATGAAAGCCACCAGAAGCGGAACCACCGGTACCAGCGCCGCCGCCGCGGTCAGCCGGAGCCGACGGCCGGCGGTGAGCCGCTCCGCCGGGGTCAGCAGCCGGTTCACCCGCAGCGGCAGTTGTGCGTCCGCCGCGGGGCAGGGACCGAACACGCCCCGGTCCTCGTTGAGTTCCACCAGGGCCAGGGCGATCGTCAGCCGTCCGAAACGCTTCGACGCCACATCGTCCGCGGCGAGTTCGACCAGCCGGTGCATCTCGTCGCGGAAGGCCGCGAACACCGGCACCTGCGGGAACCCGGTCGCCAGCGCGCCGGAACAGTGCAGCAGCCAGTCGTGCCGCGCTTTCGCGTGACCCTGCTCGTGGGCCAGCACCGCATCCAGCTGACGACCCTTCAGGCGCCGGAGTGCCGTGGTGGTGATGACCAGTTGGGGAGCGGCGCCCGGCAGCCACCAGGCATCCGGACGCTCTCCCTCCAGCACGACGAGACGGCCGCTGCCGGGCTCCTCGCCGGGCATCAGCGGGGCACGCACCAGCAGTTCGGCGCGTCGCTGCCTGCGACGCACCTGGGCCCGGTGGATCTCCCGGGTCAGCATCACCGCCGACCACACCCCGCCGAGCGCCAGCAGCACGGCCATGGCGGCGGACCACCGCCCGTGCCCGCCCAGCGCGTACGCCTCCATCACGCCACGCGGCGCCGTTGCGAACACATGACCGCGCACCGCCTGCCAGGCGGCGGCCGCGCTGAACGTCATGGAGAGCGCGAAGGAGAGCAGCACCCCGGCCACCACGCACTGCCACACCCACAGCGCCACCACGGGTTCGCGCTCCGGCCACGGGGCCCTGGCCATCAGCCGTGGGGTCAGGACGGCGGCCAGTGCACCGAGCAGCAGCAGCGCGAGGGAGACCAACATGGCTTCAGCCTATGAGGGGTGCGGTACCCACGGGTATGGCTGTGCACGGCAAGTGACGCACACCACGGTTTGCCCGGCCGACTGTCTCACAGGGTGAGCAGCATCGCGAACATGGCCATCCCCATCGTCAGCCGGCAGGCGAGCGCCAGCTCGGGACACGCAGCCCAGGAGTCCCCGGGAGTGCCACCGCCACCGGCCGCCGCGGCACCCGCGGCGGCCACGGGTATCAACCGGGACCCCGACCGCAGCACGTACACCGCGTAGTAGGCCAGCAGCAGTCCGGTCAGCAGGGGTACGCCCCCCGCCGTCGCCACGCCCCCGTGGCCCGGGTGCGCGGCGTGTGCCGCGCCGCTGCCGGGTGCCATCGTCAGCGCCATGTAGACCATCGCCGCAGACCCGACCAGGTGGTGCAGATGGTGCCCGCCGTGCCGGGAGAACCACAGCGCGCGCAGTGAAGAAGCGCCGAACAGCGCCGCGTACACCGCCCATGCCCACGCGGGGGGTGTCACGACGGCCGCAGGCACCGCCATGGCGGCCATACCGAAGCCCATCAGGGCCTCCGCACGCGCCGTTCTGCGCCCTTCGCCGGTCTCGCTGCGGGTGCGCATCAGGCAGTAGGCACCCGTGATCGCGCACAACGCCATCAGCAGCCAGCCCGGCATCGCCGGTCCGTGCACAGCGCACCACCCCCAATTGCCGCACGCTCCAGATCGCTGCCCGGGCAGGGGCCGTCGTACGCGGCGCACTGAGGTACAAGGGGAGCGCGCGGAGGGAGTGTTCCCGCCGCGCGCTGTGCTTTCCGCCCCTTGTCAGCCGAGCGTGAGGGACTTGAAGGCGCGTGCCTGCTCGGTGATGGCTCGCTCCGTGGGCAGCCGTTCCATGGACGAGGCACCGAAGAACCCGGCGATCCCGGTGGTGCGGTCCAGGACGTAACGGGCGTCCTCGGGTTCGGCTATCGGCCCGCCGTGACACAGCACGATGATGTCGGGATTGACGCGCTTGGCCGCGTCGTGCATCTCCTGCACGGCGGTGGCGGCCTGATCGAGCGTGAGCGCGGTCGAGGCGCCGATGGACCCCTTGGTGGTCAGCCCGACGTGCGGGACGAGTACATCGGCACCCACCCGCGCCATCTCGGCGGCCTGCTCGGGGTCGAACACATAGGGCGCGGTGAGCAGATCGCGTTCATGGGCCTGGCGGATCATGTCGATCTCCAGGCCGAAGCCCATACCGGTCTCTTCGAGGTTCTCGCGGAATTTGCCGTCGTACAGTCCGACGGTGGGGAAGTTCTGTACGCCGGTGAAGCCGACGGCCTTCAGCTGGTCGAGGAAGTTGCCCATGATCCGGAACGGGTCGGTGCCGCACACCCCGGCGAGCACGGGGACGTCCCGCACCACGGGCAGGACCTCGCCCGCCATGTCGAGCACGATGGCGTTGGCGTCGCCGTAGGGCAGCAGGCCCGCCAGCGAGCCCCGGCCGGCCATCCGGTACCGGCCGGAGTTGTAGATGATCAGCAGGTCGACGCCGCCGGCCTCCGCGCACTTGGCGGACAGGCCGGTGCCTGCGCCCGCGCCGATGACGGCCCGGCCGGTCCGGACCTGCTCGGTCAGGCGGGCCAGGGCTTCCTTGCGGTTCACTGATGGGCTCCTGTTCGGTGGGTGTGTTCTCGCTGCTCGGGCTCGGTGGGCTCAGACGTCCGGGTGCGAACGGCTCCGGGTGGTGATCAGCTGGTGGAGGTGGTCGGCGGCGGCGACGGCGAACGACGGGTCGTTGAGGTGGGCGCCGATCTCACGCAGATCGACGGTGCTTCCCCGCAGGGCCGTGCGCAGGGACGTCAGCCCGGCTGCGTCGGCCTCGGGGTCGTGGAACGGTCCGCCCGGGGCGTCCACGGCGGAGACACCGCCCAGCGGCCAGAGGACCGCTGTCGGACCGTGCGCCGAGGCCAGCTTGTGCCCCATGGAGGCGCCCAGTTCGGCCATCTCCTGGACCGTGGTGCGCATCAGGGTGACGGTGGGGTTGTGCACGAGGAGGTGGCGGTCCGCGAAGCGTTCCGGGACGGTGTCGGCGGCGCCGAAGTTGACCATGTCCAGGGCGCCGGGCGCGACCACCTGCGGCAGGCCCGCCCTGCCCGCCGCGGTGAGCCGGTCGGGGCCCGCGCTCAGCACGCCGCCGACCAGCTCGTCCGCGAGCTCGGTGGTGGTCAGGTCCAGGACACCGGCGAGGAACCCGCCCGAGGCGAGCTTCTCCAGCGCCCGCCCGCCCGCGCCCGTGGCATGGAAGACCAGGACCTCGTAGCCCAGCTCGTCCAGCCGCCGGCGGGCTGCGTCGACCGCGGGAGTGGTGACGCCGAACATGCTGGCGCCGATCAGCGGACGCCCCTGGGGCTCCGACCGCTTCAGGCTCTGCTCGTGGTGGATGGCCATGCCGGCCGCCGCGGCCGCCGCGTTGCCCAGGATCTGTGACGACACGGAATTGATTCCCGCCATGTCGACCACGCTGTACATCATGGTGATGTCGCTGCTGCCCACGTAGGGCGACACGTCCCCGCTGGCCATGGTGGACACCAGCACCTTCGGAACGCCGATGGGCAGCGCCTGCATGGCACGCGCGGCGATGAACGACCCGCCGCTCCCGGCCACGGCCAGCACCGCGTGCAGTTGTCCCTCCCGATGCAGATCACCGACGATCCGCTCGACGCCCTCGGCCATGGCCGTCACAGCCGCTCCGCGGTCCCCGGCGGCGCGCAGCGCCTCCAGTCCGTGCCCGGCGCGGCGCGCGACGGCCGCGGCGTCGATGTCACCCGTGGGGCTGTCGGCGGGTGACGGCATCACCCCGGCATCGACGAGCACCACGTCGCATCCCGATTCACGAAGCCGCGCCGAGAGCCACGCGTACTCCGCCCCTTTGGTGTCCAGTGTCCCGACGAGCACCACGGTCGCCATGTTCCTGCTCCTTTGCAACGGCGTTGTCCCGATCATGTGCGAGCCGTCGGAGGGCGGCAAAGACCACTTGACGGTAATTGGCCTGCGGCGGGCGATGATGGAGGCATGGACCGGATTCCTCCCACTCGGCTGTCCCGCCTGCTGACCGGGTGGTCCAAGGACGGCACGGGCGCGATGCCGCGGCTGCTGGCCGAGGCGCTGCGCGAACTGGCGCAGCGCGGAGACGTGGCACCGGGCACGGTGCTCCCTTCGCAGCGCGCCCTGGCGACGGCGCTGGGGGTCAGCCGCAGTACGGTGACCGCCGCGTACGGTCTGCTGGAGGCCGAGGGGTGGCTGGAGAGCCGGCAGGGCAGCGGCTCCCGGCTGCGGGGCTCGGGCTCGATGGGCGAACCCGCGACCGAGGGACGGCTGGCCAGCTTCGGGACGAGGGACGGCGGCATCGATCTGTCCAGCGGTGCGCTGGACGGTCTGTCCGCGGTCGCGGCGGCGGTCGGCGACCTGTCCGCCGACGACCTCACTGCCGCGCTGTCCGGCGACGGCTACCTCCCGTACGGACTGCCCGAGCTGCGCGAGGGGATCGCCGAGTACCACCGGTCGGCGGGCCTGCCGACCACTGCGGATCAGATCCTGGTGACTGCCGGATCCCAGCAGGCCGTCTGGCTGATCACCCAGGGCCTGGTCGAGCCCGGTGACACGGTGATCGTGGAGGACCCGACCTACCGGGGCGCCCTCGAAGCGCTGCGCGCCCGCGGGGCCCGGCTGGTCCCGCTGCCCGCGGACGGGGCCCACGGCGCCCGCGCAATGGCCCGGCTGGCCGGACGCGTCCGCCCGCGCCTCGTCTATCTGCAGCCGTCCCTCCACAACCCCACCGGCCTCGGCATGGACGAGCCCACCCGCCGCGCCTGGGCCGCCGCACTGGCCGAACAGGGCCTGTACACGGTCGAGGACAACGCCTACGCCGAACTGTCCCTGCACCACGACGCCGCGCCGGTCTCCCTGGCCGGCCTGCTGCCGCCCGCCGCCACGGCCAGCGTCGGAACCCTGTCCAAGCTCTTCTGGGGCGGCCTCCGGCTGGGCTGGATCCGTGCCTCCACCCCCGTCATCCGCCGCCTGGCCGACATCAAGAAGTCCGTCGACCTGTCGTGTCCGGTGGTGGAACAGATGCTGGCCGTGAAGCTGCTCCGGCAACTGCCCGATGCCCGGGCCCGGCGCCGTTCGCGGCTGCGCGAACGCCTGGCGGAGACCGAACGGCTCCTGCGCGACCAGCACACCGGCTGGCGATGGGAACGGCCCGACGGGGGCTCCGCGCTCTGGGTGGAGATCCCCGGCGCCGACGCCGAGGCCACCGCCCAGCTGGCCCGCCGCGCGGGCGTACTGATCGTCCCCGGCCCGGCCTTCTCCGCCGTGGACGGCTTCCGCCACCACGTGCGGCTCCCGTTCGCCGACCGGGACGGCAGCCTGGAGAAGGTTTTGCCCGTGCTCGTCGACTGCGCGCGGAGAAGCCGCTAGTTGTACTGCTCTGTGATGGTTGGGAACGCGGCTGGCGGGTGGTTTGCCTGGGAGCGCGGAGTGTCGGCATCGAGTGTTGTAGAAGCTCAGCAAGGGTGCCGACGCGCAGGCGCGTTCGGTGTTCCTGACGAGCACTCAGGGCACTGGGCACCGCAGCTTCGACATCCGCAGGGGGTGTGCCTCGGGCAGGTGCGGGGCCGACTGGAGCGGACGTACAGGCCCTTTCGGCCCTCGGGCCCGGAAACGCGTCACCCCACTGCCGTGAGACGCCCAGTTCCATGGCCACGTGTGCCACCGGACGCAGGTCCTGCACGACACGACGCACCGGAAGGCGTCTGCCACGAAAGGCCAGCCGGGCATTGGCGCGGGCCGTCAAGACCTCCGGTCGTGGTGAAGACAGGCATCTCCGCTACGCCCGGAGGTCTCCTCCTGACCAGCACGGCTAGAGGGTCTGGGGGCGGTACCGCAGCGGATGGTCCGCCGGTACTTCCACCATGACGATCCGGTGCCCGTCCGGATCGCGGATCCACATCTCGACCAGGCCCCAGGGCTCGCGCACCGGCCCGCGCAGCACCTCGACACCGCGGGCCGAGAGCTCTTCGTGCGCCGCCCGCACATCGGGGACCTGCATCCACAGTTCGAGGCCGGGTACCGGCGGTTCGGCGGCGCGTCCGGACACCTCCAGGAAGCCTCCCCCGAGGAAGTAGACCGTGCCCCGCTCGGGGCCGGTGCCGAACTCCCGGTAGACGGGCAGCCCGAGGGACTCCCCGTAGAAGATCCGCGATCGCTCGGGGTCGGCCGGGCGCAACAGGATCCGGCTGCTCAGCACGTGAACCATGCGCCCGAATCTAGTTCGGGACAGCCGGGGTACGCTGCTCCGGCACGGCTACAGCACTGAAACGGAGAGCCGCCGCCATGGACACAGCCCGCGCCCAGGACCCGGGACAGCTGACCTTCCGCAACGCTGCGGATGCCGATGTGCCCGCACTGGTGGCGCTGATCGAGTCGGCGTACCGCGGGGATTCCAGCCGGGCCGGATGGACCACCGAGGCGGACATCCTGCAGGGGCAGCGGACGGACCCGGACGGTGTGCGGCAGGTCCTTCAGGCGCCCGGCAGCCGGCTGCTGGTGGTGGAGCGCGACGGTGCGCTCATCGCCTGCTGCCAGCTCGAACACCGCGGCGACGCCGCCTACTTCGGCATGTTCGCGGTCCGTCCCGAACTTCAGGGGGCCGGGCTCGGCAAGGTGATCATCGCCGAGGCCGAGCGCACCGTTCTGGAGAGCTGGGGGGCCCGCGAGATGCACATGACCGTGATCTCGGTGCGCGAGGAGCTGATCGCCTGGTACGAACGGCGCGGCTACCGCCGTACGGGAAAGCTCAGCCCGTTCCCGTACGGCGACGAGCGCTTCGGTATTCCGCAGCGCGACGACCTCGCCTTCGAACTGCTGGTCAAGGACCTGGTCTGAGCCGGGGGAGACCTCCAGGGCCCCCTGATCAGGCGGTGAAGCGGCCGGCGCGGCGGATCTCCGGGTAGTCGGTGGTCGCGCCGTCCAGCCGCAGGGCGCGTGCCAGCCGCAGATGGTCCTGGGTGTTCACCACCCAGCCGATGACCTTCAGCCCCTCGGCGTGCGCCTGTTCGGTCACCTCCAGGGTGAGGCGGCGGATGTTCAGCGCCAGCG
Organism: Streptomyces sp. NPDC001880; assembly: GCF_053594575.1. Lineage (NCBI taxonomy): Bacteria > Bacillati > Actinomycetota > Actinomycetes > Kitasatosporales > Streptomycetaceae > Streptomyces > Streptomyces sp. NPDC001880. Next base: position 6,662 of record NZ_JBSFET010000009.1, on the reverse strand, counting down.
TCGCCGCCCCCACCGCCTTTGCCCGGTCCACCACATCGCCCTGCCAGCGGCTGGCGATGAGCACGGTCCGTACCCCCGGCACCAGCCGGGCGATCTCGGCCACCGCCTCGTCATGGAACGAGGACACCTCGACTCGGTCGGTGAGACCGCGTCGCAGCATCACTTCGGCCAGGGCGCGGGCCGCGGCCGCGTCCTTGATCTCGGCCTGCACGGGGGACCGTACGGCGTCGAGCACCTCCTCGAAGACCGGCACCCGCTCGCCCTGTCCGGCATCGAGTTCCCGCAGCTCGGAGAGGGTCTTCTCGTTGATCGGCCCCGTACCGTCCGTGGTACGGCCCACATCGGCGTCGTGCATGACGGCCAGGGCGCCGTCCTTGCTCAGATGAAGGTCCAGTTCGATCGCGTCCATTCCGGCCCGTTCGGCGTGGACGAACGAGCGCAGGGTGTTCTCCGGCTCGACACCCATCACTCCGCGATGTCCGATGGTGAGAAAAGACAAGGCAACCCGCTTCCGTCGACGGCGTCTTCCCGCGCGCGGCTCCTACCCACGAGGCGCTACGGCATACGGCGATTCGGCAGCCTAACGGCGTCGGGGGAGATGGGACGGGCGGACACCTGCGGCGTACATCCGGCCGACGGAAGTAGCCGCAGAGAACGGTCTGCACAGGAAGAATCGCGGTGACCGTGAGGGTCGGCAGGATAATTTTCTGGGGCCCACTTGTCTCAAGGAACCGCACATGGATACGGTTGCTTAACGCGAGGTTCTCCTGTGGAGGAAGTGTTATGACGGAAATTCTTGTGCAGGACGCCACTGCAGGAGGCATAGCCACGGATCAGCGGGTGGTCGATCAACCCGCCTGGCCCGTGCTCAGGAATGCCGTGGAGGAGATCCGCCCCTGGCAGTCGAAGGACGGTTCCATCGACTTCGGGGCCGAGGGAGCGCCGTCCCCCGAGGCCGCGCGGTCGACGCTCGACCGCGTGATCGCCTCGGTCGAGGAGCTCTCCCCGCTGCTGCCGCACGATGCCGCGTACCACCGCGCCCTGGTCGCGGACCTGCGCCGCTGGGCCGCGGAAGGCTTCGGTGTGCCGGACTTCCTCGACTCGCTGCTCGCTTTCCAGCCGGCCAAGGACCGCACCGACGGACTGCAGCACCTGGTCGTCTTCGCGATGTACACGCAGAACGGCAACCCGGACCGCAACCTCGAAGCCGTCGTGCTGCGGATGGTCTGGCCCGAGTGGCTGGCCGAGCTCGAAGCGACCCGCTACGACAACCCGCTGTTCTGCGGTATCACCTTCGAGGACTTCACCTCGGGTTACGACACCAACTCCGCCGTGCTCTTCCCGGAGACCATCGCCGTGCGCGAGGCCCCCGAGCGCTTCAGCTGGGGCGGCATCTTCTGCGACCGCGAGGCGGCCCGCTTCCGCCGGGTCACCGAGGCCTCGGTCGAGCTGCTCGGCGTCGAGCTGCCCGACGACATCCGGGACATGGTCGCCGACCAGCAGCGCTGCGAGCAGGCCTTCGTGCTCTGGGACATGGTCCACGACCGGACACACAGCCACGGCGACCTGCCCTTCGACCCCTTCATGATCAAGCAGCGCCAGCCGTTCTGGATGTACGGCCTCGAAGAGCTCCGCTGCGACCTCACCGCCTTCAAGGAGGCCGTGAAGCTGGAGGCCGACGGCTTCGCCCAGGGCCGTGACGTGCAGTACGCCGTGCTGTTCGACCGGATGTTCCGCTTCCCCGTCACCGGCGAGCGCGTCCGCAACTACGACGGCCTCGGCGGCCAGCTGCTCTTCGCGTACCTCCACAAGCACGATGTGGTCCGCTGGACCGACAACACGCTGAAGATCGACTGGGACCGGGCCCCGCAGATCACCAACCAGCTCTGCGCCGAGATCGAGAAGCTCTACCGCGACGGCATCGACCGCCCCAAGCTCGTCCACTGGTTCGCCGCCTACGACCTGGTCTCGACCTACCTCGCCCCGCACCCGGGCTCCCGCTGGGCGAAGGGCCCGGACGCCCTGGACCTGTCGCTGCCGCCGCGTAAGCTCGTCGACGATGTGCTTCCGGACGAGTTTCCCCTGAGCATGTTCTATGAGGCGCTCTCCAAGAAGCTGAAGAATGTGATCGCCTCGACCAAGGGGATCACCGCCGCGGATGCCGAGCAGGCAGCCGCGTGAGCGCCGGGTCTGAGGAGGCGGTGGCCATGAACGGAAACGGCAGGGGCAACGGGAGCGGTGCCCTCGAAGGTGCCGTGGTCGCGGTGGCCGGAGCCGCGGGCCCGGCCGGCCGGGCCACATTGATGAGGCTCGCCGAGGCCGGAGCGACCGTCGTCGCCTCCGACGCGGACGCCACCCGCCTGGCAGAGGCGGTCGACGCCGCGCGCTACGCCCACGGCGGCGCCACCGTCACCGGTGACACGGTTGATCTGCTGGATCTCGACGCCGCCCGCGAATGGGCGGACAAGACCGAGAAGGAATTCGGCCGGATCGACGGCCTGGTCCACCTTGTCGGCGGCTGGCGCGGCAGCGCGAGTTTCGCCGAGACCGACCTCGCCGACTGGAACCTGCTGGAGAAGCTGCTGATCCGTACGGTCCAGCACACCTCGCTGGCCTTCCAGGAGGGTCTGCAGCGCAGCGACCGGGGTCGCTATGTGCTGATCAGCGCGGCCGGGGCGAGCAAGCCCACCGCGGGAAACGCGGCCTATGCCGCGTCGAAGGCGGCGGCCGAGGCCTGGACGCTCGCGCTGGCGGACGCGTTCCGCAAGGCGGGGGGCGACGAAGGGCCGAGGACGGCGGCTGCGATCCTGATCATCAAGGCACTGGTGCACGACGCGATGCGCGCCGAGCGCCCGAATGCGAAATTCGCGGGCTTCACCGACGTCAAGGACCTGGCCGATGCCATCGCCGGCGTCTGGGACCGGCCCGCCCCGGAAGTGAACGGAAAGCGCCTGTGGCTGACCCCACAACCGTAAGGACCGACGCGCGGCGCCACCACGACCCGCAGCTCCGCGGCTTCGCCAGCGACAACTACGCGGGTACGCACCCGGAGATCCTCGCGGCACTCGCCCTCGCCAACGGCGGTCACCAGATCGCCTACGGCGAGGACGAGTACACCGAGCACCTCCAGCGCGTCATGCACAGTCACTTCGGCCCCACCGCCGAAGCCTTCCCGGTGTTCAACGGAACCGGCGCCAATGTCGTCTCCCTCCAGGCGATGACCGACCGCTGGGGCGCCGTGATCTGTGCCGAGTCCGCCCATATCAACGTGGACGAGGGTGGCGCCCCGGAACGGGTGGGCGGCCTCAAGCTGCTCACCGTGCCCACACCGGACGGCAAGCTCACTCCCGAGCTCATCGACCGGCAGGCGTACGGCTGGGACGACGAGCACCGAGCCATGCCGCAGGTCGTCTCGATCACCCAGAACACCGAGCTGGGCACCGTCTACACCCCCGACGAGATCCGCGCCATCTGCGACCACGCCCACGGACACGGCATGAAGGTCCATCTGGACGGGGCCCGGATAGCCAACGCCGCGGCGTCGCTGGACGTACCGATGCGTACGTTCACCAACACCGTCGGCATCGACGTCCTGTCCTTCGGCGGCACGAAGAACGGGGCGATCTTCGGCGAGGCCGTGGTCGTCCTGAACCCGGACGCCGTCCGCGCCATGAAACATCTGCGCAAGCTGTCGATGCAGCTCGCGTCGAAGATGCGCTTCGTCTCCGTACAGTTGGAGGCACTGCTCGCCGGAGACCTCTGGCTGCGCAACGCCCGGCATGCCAACACGATGGCCCAGCGGCTCGCCGAGGGCGTGCGCGCGGTGGACGGCGTGGAGATCCTCCATCCCGTCCAGGCCAATGCCGTCTTCGCCCGGCTGCCGCACGAGGTGAGCGAGCGGCTGCAGAAGCGCTTCCGCTTCTACTTCTGGGACGAGGCGGCCGGCGATGTGCGCTGGATGTGCGCCTTCGACACGACGGAGGACGACGTCGACGCGTTCGTCCTCGCCCTGAAGGAAGAGATGGCGAAGTAGCCAAAGCTGAATAGATGTGCGACCGACCGGAAAGTCACTGACGCCCGGTCGGTCGCACACCTGCGTTCAGCGACCATGGAGCTGATTCAACAGGTCTGGAAATCTTCCGCCCATCTCGCCGCCGATGAGGCCATCGGCCACGAGCATCCGCCGGTGCGGGAGACGGTCGCCAAGCTTCGCGGTGACACCACCGACGCATATGGACTACCCGGTCCTCCACGCGGCCCCGTATCCGGCGGCCCGCCGAGAACCGCCCGCAACTGTGGCCGCACCCTTCCCACGGCGCCCCGAGCCGGGGAGACCGCCTCCGGGGGCGCGGATCGGTGTCCGCGCCCCGGAGTTTCGCTTCGGCCGTGACCGTGAAGTGGCAGTGTCAGCTCTTCTCCCGCACCTCGGCAGGGGTCGGGGCCGTACCGCCGAGGTGGGCGGGCACCCACCAGGTGTCGCTGGCGTCCTTGGGGCGCACGGGATAGGCGCGCTGGGCCGCCTCCAGGAGCTCCTGGACCCGCTCCCGCAGGCGCCGGGTGATCGCGCCCGCGTACTGGTCGGTGGGCGCCTCCACCGGCTCGCCTACCCGGATTGTCACCGGCACGTGGTTGCGCTTGAGATTGCGCGGCCGGCCCTTGGTCCACAGCCGCTGCGTTCCCCACAGTGCCACCGGGATCAGCGGTACGCCGGCCTCCTGGGCCAGCCGGGCGGCACCCGACTTGAAGCTCTTCAGCGTGAACGACTCCGAGATGGTGGCCTCGGGAAACACGCCGACGATCTCGCCCGAGCGCAACGAGGCGAGCGCGTGCGCGTACGCCTCCTCGCCCTGCTTGCGGTCGACGGGGATGTGCTTCATTCCGCGCATCAGCGGTCCCGAGACCTTGTGCCGGAAGACCGACTCCTTCGCCATGAAGCGGACGAGCCGCTTCTGCGGCAGGGCCGCGAGCCCGGTGAAGATGAAGTCGAGATAGCTGATGTGGTTGCTCACCAGTACCGCGCCACCGGTCTTCGGGATGTGCTCGGAACCCTGGGTGTCGATCTTCAGGTCAAGCGCCTTGAACAACGTACGAGCGGCGCCGATGACCGGCCGATAGACGAGTTCTGCCATCTGGGGAAGACCCTTCTTCAGCGCCTGAGGAGGGCTCTCCCGGCGGAAGTTACGCAGCCGTAGGTTTTCGGCATCGCGCTGATCGTGCCCCATGCGCGACGCGGTGGCCAGTCTCCGAGGGCTCGGAGCAAGAGATTCTCGTCACGTGGAACCTCCGGGAATGTCTCGCGGGCCGGTGGCGCTGACCTCTTGCGATGAGTTCTGACAGGAGGTCGAGGGTGGACGGGCAGACTCGTGGGGGACCGCTGGACGCGGCCCGGCTGGGCGCGGAACTGGGGGAGCGGGCCACCCTCGTGCAGTTCTCCAGCGCGTTCTGCCAGCCCTGCCGGGCGACCCGCCGCACGCTCGGAGAGGTGGCGCGCATGGTGGACGGCGTGGCTCATGTGGAGATCGACGCAGAGGCGCATCTCACCCTCGTACGGGAGCTGGGGGTCAGTCGGACGCCGACCGTGCTGGTCCTGGACGCGGTCGGCCGGATCGTCCGCCGGGCGGTCGGACAGCCACGCACCGTGGACGTGGTCGCCGCACTGGGACAGGCGATGTGACGGATCGTGACGCATCTCCCACAATTGCGGAACAGTCTTGACTGCAACCACCACGCATCGTCAGCCTGGCGCCATGCCACAGGAGCTCCTTCTCTGCTGCCGGGTCCACGTGGATCTCGCCCGCAACGCGAGGGCGCGCTGTCCGGGTGTCTGAGCAACCACGGCCCCGCACGCCTCTTCCGCAGAAGGACATCTCCATGACGGCTTCGCACGAGCTCGGCACCACACGCCAGGCCTCCCCCGAACTCCTCCGCTCCGTCTTCCGTCAGCACGCCGCCGGTGTGGCCGTGATCACCGCCGCAGGTGACCGGCCGGTCGGCTTCACCGCCACCTCGCTCAACTCCGTCGCCGCCGAGCCGCCGCTGATCTCCTTCGGGGCCGGCACCTCGTCCTCCAGCTGGCCGGTCCTGGCCGAGGCCGAGCATGTCGGCGTCCACATACTCGGCGAGCACCAGCAGGAGCTGGCCGCCACTTTCGCCCGCAGCGGCGCCGACCGGTTCGGCCCGTCCACCCATTGGCGTAGTGGGCCCGAAGGCGTGCCGGTGCTCGACGGTGTACTCGCGTGGCTGGTCTGCCGCGTGGTCGCCCGTGTCCCGGCGGGGGACCACCGGATAGTCATCGCGCAGGCCGTGGTCGGCGACCCGGCCGGAGGCGGTCGTCCGCTGCTCTATCACCAGGGCCGTTTCAACGCTCTGCGAGACTGATCCCGCCCAGGCGGCACATGGGCGTCGTACGTTGGGCATATCACAGTTCCGAGCGCTTGCTCATGGGTGAGCCGCTGGGTGTACTGGCTAGTAATATTTCCGGTCGGGGCATCGGTCGCCCCGACCGGAATCCGCCCCATCAGGCGCCTATGCTGCGTGCAACAAGGCAGCCCCGGAAATGACGATGCAGTAGGAGAGCCGGCGTGAGCTTGAGGATCGTTGTCTGTGTGAAGTACGTGCCCGACGCCACCGGTGACCGGCATTTCGCCGATGACCTGACGGTG